>CANGPX010000088.1 GCA_947456095.1 Acidimicrobiaceae bacterium | reverse complement strand
GTGAGCAAATCGAACGAGAGAGTTGGATCATCAAAGGTCTCGTCGGCGTTTACAACGCAAAAGGAACCTTGAAAGGAGAGCTCACCTACTGGGTTGGCGCACGGCTCGGCCGGCAGCACTGTGGGCTTTGCGACATCACCCACGCAAGCATCAGGGAGAAAGCGGAATGGAAGAGTTGCCGAGCAGGGCTACCCGTGCCTTTCGACACCTACCACTCAAATGATCAACCAGAGGATATCCGAGTTCTCCTTGGCAATGACTTGCCAGCAGTTGTTGCCGAAACCGAATCTGGCTTCGTGCTCCTTCTTGGACCACAACAACTCGAACACTGCGGAGGTAGCCCCTCTCGACTAGTCGCTTCGCTGACTTCTGCCGCGGCAGAACTCGGGCTCACTTGGATGACGTGATGGCCAAGGCCAGCCATGCACTTTGTCACTTCCCTAACCGTCAGAACCGCGTTGTTCGCCAAAAGTTGAAACGCCGAAGATGAATTGCCAGGGGACCTGAGCAGTAGCGTCGAAAACACAGAGGTGGCAAGAAATGTGCAGTCAAACAACGTGCAACAGTTGCGGGAAAACGACATGGAAGGGTTGCGGAAACCACATTGAACAGACACTCGCTGGAGTTCCGAAGAACCAACGCTGCACCTGCACCACCGCAGAGCGTGCCTCAGCAAAAAGCCCCTCCTTCTTCGCTCGAATCTTTCGTCGGTAGGCCAAGATGACTGCTGCCGAGAAGTGGCGCAGTGATCTCGCAGCTTGGGCAATCCCCGAGGAGATCTTGGCCCAAGCACAACAGAGTCCTTGGATTCACCCCCCAGAGCTTTTCGAGATTCCGAGCGTGATTGCGCCATCTCCGTCTCACGAGCGCGCCCGCGAAGGCCTCGGCAGCGAGTCCAGCGTTTTAGATGTTGGCTGTGGCGGTGGTATTGCCACTTTTGCGCTTCTGCCACTCGTGAAGCAAGCCATAGGGGTTGACCACCAAGCAGCCATGCTCGAGATGTATGAGCGAAACGCTGAGCGCTTGGGCATAGCTGTCACGACTGTTGCTGGGGACTGGCCTGACGTGGCGAGCGAGGCGAAAATGTGTGATGTTGTGGCAGTCCACCACGTTGCCTACAACGTTGGTGACATTGTCCCGTTCCTCTTAGCCCTCAATAGCCATGCGCGCAACCGTGTGGTCCTCGAACTCCCAACCGCTCACCCCTTGTCGACCATGTCTGGAGCATGGTCGCACTTTTGGAATCTTGAACGACCAAAGGACCCAAAGCCCGAGGATTTGCTGGCCGTTCTTGAGGAGTTGGGCTTCTCGCCGCAACTTGAGGTTTGGGAGGGGCGAATGCGCACTGAGCAGAACCTCGATCAAGCTGCGCATTTCATGCGGATCAGGCTGTGTCTTCCAAAAGAGCGAGAAGTTGAAGTGCGTGAATTCCTCGCCATGAGTGATCTCCCCGAGAGGCGAGAGCTCGCCACGGTGTGGTGGGACATCATTGACTAGACAGCAGTTGATGCTCACGTGGCTGCAGTTCTTCGATCGTGGCGACAGAGTGTTCACGAGTGCGTCAAAGACAGGGGTTCGCGGATCCATCTGCGCAGCGTTCCTTGCCGCCGCTTGATACCTCGTGAGCGAACCTCGTCGAGGTTGGTTCCGTGCGGGTTCGAAATCACCTCACCCGTACGCTTGAGTCATGAGGATCTCCGGAGTCATTGAACTCGTCTACGACGGTGACTGTGGGCTCTGCGTTGCCAGTGTTGGCTGGTTGGGTCGTCGAGACAAAAATGCACGTATCAACGCCTACCCCTCGACGTCGTGCACCTGGGGAGATATTGATTCGTCACTGTTTTTGACCACCGTAGTGGCCCGCAGCGATCAGGGTGTCGCAACTGCCTCAACGGCCGTGGCTACGGCGTTGAGTGTCCTACCCGGCATCTGGGGTTCCCTTGGGCGCTTCACCCTGCGCGCGAACAAGGTGAAGGCGCTCAAAGCTTTTCACGACTGGAGTTACTACCTCGTGGCCAAACATCGCATCGCAATCTCGAGCGTTTTGGTGCGTTGTCGTCTCCTCGATGCATCCTGCGCAGTGCCCGCGAAAAAATGAGCCGTCGGGCCCTCTTGCGCCAACAGTGGCATGACATTGTTTGGTGTCACTGGCCCATTGATCCAGCCCAATTGCAACCCCTCCTTCCCTTCGGTCTCACCCCGGACCTGTTTGAGGGTCGCGCCTTTGTTGGACTGATCCCGTTTTCAATGCGTGATCTGCGCCTTGCTGGACCGCTCGGTCCACTCTCGCGCCTCGCTCACGTTGGCAACTTCGGTGAAGTCAATGTGCGTACCTACGTCAAAGACCCCGACGGCAAGACCGGCGTATGGTTCTGCACGCTCGATGCTGACCAGTGGCTCTCGGTGAGGATCGCCAACCTCGCATTTGGCCTCCCCTACCGTTACGCCTCAACCGAACTCCAAAAAGACAGCAACACCATGTCGTGGAGCAGCCAACGTCGCAGCGATGGAGCACGAAGCGAGCTTGTGGTCCAACCGAGTTCTGCCGTGGGCCAAGTGGCTGCAGCCGGCCTTGAGGCATTCTTGGTTGAGCGCTATGCGCTCTACACCAGCGCATTTGGCCGACTCTGGCGGGGTGAACTCTCTCACGACCCCTGGCGAGTTCGATCAGCAGAGCTCGTACGGGTCGTCACGAGCACCGTGACGGCGGCAGGCTTTTGTGTCGGCGAACAGCCCCGTGTCATGGTTGGCGAGCCAGTCGAGGTCACGATTTTTCCGCTCCGTCGTGTCGAGTCATACCGTCAACACCACTGAAATCGCCTGCGGTTGAGGTTTCCTCGAGCATCCGTCAACTCATGAACTCATCTGCTTGCTCTTGCACACCTTGGCGACTGAACGAAATGCATCTTGGTCTTGGTGGAATTCTTGACCCGAATGGAGGCGAGATTCCCGGTCACCTTGCAAGTTGCGAAGAGGGAGCGGCATTCGACGATTCCACGTGGTGACCCAAGGGTTCAGGTCAGCCGTCTACGAAATTCGTTCCTCCACGTTGTCTGCGATGGCGAGCGAACGGATCGAAGCGCGTCACGAACACCCCTTCAATGGACACCCGTTACGACGTTGAACTCTCAGAAGATTGAGGGAGAAAGACCCACAGGAGTTCAGAGGCCTAGAGAAGCGCACTCGTTGCGGCCAAAGCTGAACCTATCCAGGCAACAGTGCGGAGCCAATGCACCACTTGGAGCCTCTTCAGCAGTGAGGCATTTCGCCCGACACTGAGTTGATTGTGCAGACCTACCGCCACAGCCGCGGTCATGGCGACGGCGGCAAAGGCCAAAATGGCGGTAATCCACCAAGCCATCCGATGCCCACCTCGTACAAACCAACCAAGAATGCCGGCTGCTTGACCAACCCAGGCAATGCCAACCGCCCAAGAAATCGAATTGCTGTGGTGATGATGGAACCTTGGCCACTCGTCGTTTCCAACGAGGGCAAAAGAAGGGTAGGTGTTCGCCCCAACCGTCACACCAAGCCCCACGAGATACCAACTCGCTGACAAGGTCAGAACAATGAACAAGTTCACAGCTTCACGCTACGACTTTTGGAGATGAGCATCCGCGCAAGATTCCGGCACACCTCGACAACGTGTGGTTAGGGTGCGAATTACCGCCAAAGGAGACCTAAGACGAAAAGCACCATGATGACGCTGACGCACGGCCAATTCAACTTGGTCTACAACGCCCTGTCGTTTGTTTTTGCGGCGATGCTGGCATCGTTTGTGTATTTCTTGCTGATGCGCAATCAGATCACGAGAAAAAACCAGACGGCGCTGAACTTGACCACCCTCGTGGTCCTCATTGCTGGATACCACTATTTCCGGATCTTTAACTCTTGGAATGAATCATTCCACTACGTCAACAGCACTGGCATGTACGTCATGTCCGGTACTCCGTTCAATGAGGGCTACCGATACGTTGACTGGCTCCTCACGGTTCCGCTGCTCCTGGCTGAGCTCATCACGGTGCTTCGCCTGAAGGCCGCAGTTTCTCGAAGCCTCATCATCAAACTCTCAGTGGCCTCCACCGTGATGATTGGCCTTGGTTGCCCCGGTGAACTGGCTGCATCGCACTCAACTGCTCGCCTGGTGTGGGGTGTGCTCTCCACCGTGTTCTTCATCTACGTGCTCTATGTGTTGTTCGTCGAATTGACAAAGTCGCTCGGAGATCAGCCTGCCCGCATTCGCAACTTGGTTTCAGGGATGCGCTGGGTGATCTTGATCACGTGGATGGTCTACCCCGTGGCGTACATGCTGCCTCGTTTCATCTCCAACGAGACGACCGCCTTAGTTGTTCGACAAGTTGGCTACTCCATCGCTGACGTTCTGGCCAAGCCCTTGTTTGGCTTGTTCGCCGTCCTGATCATGTTGATCAAGAGCCGTGAAGAAGAAGCCCTGTAGAGCTTTCCACCGCTGTGCGGCTTCTCATCTGAGGGGTCCGCGAAGAAACGCTCTCACGTTCCAAGAAACAGCGCCGCCACTCACCTGAGTGGCGGCTCTGTTCGTTTTGAACGCTTCTTGACAACGAGCATCGAAAAATGGGGCACCGGATCATCCCCGCACGTGATCGCTCGCACCCGAAGGCTCTGCCTGAAGAGCCGAGCGAGAAGGTGGCAGAAAGGTGCGAACCAACATGGAGCAGTGGAATGAGATCCGGCACAAGGTGCTGAAGGCGCCCACGTGCGCGGCTTTTCCCGCCCTAGACGCCAATCACCTGAAGAAGATCTTCAAGTCCTTCGAAATCACTGGGGTTCCGGGTGTAAAGCGCTGCTCGCTCATTGATGGCCGTGGCAGCAACCAGAAGATCAGCAACTCTGCTGCGGTGGCTCCGTCCGTGCGCATGAACTGCCGAAACGACTTGTCCGTAGGCACGAGCCGCCCCTGATCCAAACTCGATGACCTCAAACGTTGCTTCAACTTGTTGCAGCCTGAACTGGCGTCGAGCAGAAATCACTCGATCGAAGGCAAGCACGGGACCGGCTGCCAACTCGGCAAGTGAGATTGCCGCCACTGCGCTTTCGCGTGGAAGTTGAGCAAAGACTTCCGGCTGGTCGAGATCAATAAGGACGGACGTGTCGAGGATGCCGCGCTGGTCAGAGAACACGCTGATCAACGAGTTCATCGAGATCGGCTCGCCACGCCGCTGCATCAATCTTTGGCCCAAGGTTCACCCAATCAGCAAGTTCCTCGCGACGGACGAATCGCGACCGACTCTTTTGGATCGGTCGAAGTTCAGCTACTGGCTCGCCATTTCTGGTCACGATGAAGTCCTCTCCTTGGATGACCGCTTCGATGATGGCGGCGTTTTCGTTTCGCAGTGTCCGCTGAGGGATAATTACCGTCATGACCAAACTGTAGCACTTATTGCTACAGTTTGCTACACCTCGAAGATTTGGCTCGGGTAACCACGAAAACACCTCTTTGGAACATGGCTTACTGGGGCAACTTCACTGAGAGAAAGACGCCCCAACCAGGTGTCGTGACCTGTGTCTTGCGATAGTCGCCAAAGACGTCAGCGGAAAATCCACACTGATGCAGCAAGTCCGTGATGTCGTTCGCCTCGCTCGTGATCTGTCGATGCTGCTCATCAATGACCATGACGGGTTCTGTTTTCGTTGCCCCGTAGATCCACCGATCAAGGGTGCGGTGCGTCGGGTCTTCGACTGCGTCGACGGAGAGTTCATATGCGGCTCGATCATGATGAAGGTGTCGCTTGAGTGTTGGTCCTGTTCGCCCGGCAAGGACGAGATCGAACACGAAGAGTCCACCAGCACAAAGAACCTGACGTGTCCTGTCCAAGAGTTGTTGAAGGCGCTGATCAAACGCTTGAGCGCTGCTCGCATAACTGAGCACCTCACCGAAGGCCACCACTGCTACCGCCTCGGCTGGCCAAACAAACTGCTCGAGATCACAGTGGATGATCTCGACCTCTGGCACAAGCGCTTGAGCACGATTCACCATTGAGGCAGAAGCGTCGCAGGCAACGACGTCGAATCCCGCATCGACCAATTGACGAGCACTGAGACCCGGACCACATCCAAGTTCAACAATCAGCCCTGAAGTGACGTTGGCTGCATGAAGCGTTTTGAGCACCATTGCCGCACCCGAAAGCCCCACGTCGCCGTAATCGGCCGTATGAATCTCCGTGAGGCCTTCTTCGTAGAAGGCGCTCATCGAGCAAGCAGCGAGCCGAACTCTGTGTGAGTCAGGCCATGGGCACTCGCAACCGGCTTTGACGTCACAACACCTTCGACGATATTGACGCCTTCGGCCAGGGCGTGATCGGCCTTGCAAGCGTTCTTCCACCCGTGATCGGCCAACGAAAGTGCATACGGCAAAGTGGCATTCGACAACGCTTGAGTTGACGTGATGGGAACCGCTCCAGGCATATTTGCGACGCAGTAGAACAGCGAGCCGTGGACTTCAAACACTGGATCTGAGTGCGTCGTTGGCCGAGTGTCTTCGAAGCAGCCACCTTGGTCAACGGAAATGTCAACGAGAACCGACCCCGGTTTCATCTGCTTCACCATGGCATTGGTCACGAGCTTTGGTGCTCGCTCACCCACGACGAGCACAGCACCAATGACCAGGTCCGCTTCTAGGACTTCCCGTTCAATGACATGGGTTGAAGCGGCCAAGGTCTGCACCCGTCCATTGAAGTGTTCGTCAACCTGCTTCAACCGCTCAAGACTGCGGTCAAGGATCGTCACCTGTGCACCGAGGCCAACCGCCATGGTTGCCGCTGCGAACCCGGCAACTCCAGCACCAAGAACAGTGACCTTGGCCCGTTGCGTACCGGGCACCCCGGAAATCAAGATGCCCCGCCCACCACCACTTCGCATGAGATGCGTCGCTCCCTGCATGGTGGCCATGCGGCCAGCGACTTCACTCATTGGAGTGAGGAGCGGAAGTTGGCCAGAGGCCAAGCGCACGGTTTCATAGGCAATCGCCGTGTTGCCGGCCTCGAGCAGTGCTTCTGTGCAGGACTTCGATGCCGCCAAGTGAAGATACGTGAACAGCACTTGACCGGGGTGAATCCCGAGCAGTTCGTATTCGCTCTCGATGGGCTCTTTGACCTTGCAGATCAACTCTGCTTCTGCCCAGATCTGGTGCGCGGTATCAACAATCTGCGCCCCAACGGCTGCATAGGCGGAATCGGCAATCGCCGAACCTTGGCCAGCACCTCGCTCAATCAGCACCTCATGGCCACGGGCAACGAGTTCACGCACCCCGGCTTCAGTGATGGCAACGCGGTATTCATCGCGCTTTACTTCACTCGGCACACCCACTCGCATAGCGACCTCCGTTTCGGTGAAGTGGCATTCTTGCCACTTCAGTCACTACCCAGAGCGTACGACTCGCTCGTGACAATTGCCCGAGCGGCACGTCGAGTGTTATTCGCCGTCTTCTCCGAGGTAGTGCATGACGTGCTTCACCCGGGTGTACTCCTCGAAGCCGTAGACCGAGAGGTCCTTGCCATAACCCGAGTGCTTGAACCCGCCATGGGGCATTTCACCAACGACGGGGATGTGGGTGTTGACCCAGACCGCTCCGAAATCGAGGTCGCGCGTCACCCGCATGGCCCGGCCATGGTCGCTCGTCCACACACTGGCAGAAAGTCCGTAGTCAATGTCGTTCGCCCACTCAACCGCTTGCGCCTCATCACTGAATTGCTGGACGGTGACGACTGGACCGAAGACTTCGCTTTGGATCATCTCGTCGCGCTGCTCCAAACCATCGATGACGGTGGGCTCGAACAGATACCCCCGGCCCATTGCACTGCCACCTTGGACAATGCGGGCGTGGCTGGGCCTTCGGTCAATGAAGCCTTGGACGCGGGCGAGTTGGTTCATGTTGTTGAGGGGTCCAACTTCGGCGTCGGTGTTCCACGTGCCATCAGTCACCGTGTTGGCTGCAGCCGCGGCCAATGCGTCGAGGAAGTCCCCATGAATCTTTGGGCTCACGAGCACCCGACATGCCGCCGTGCAGTCCTGGCCAGCATTGAAATATGCCGCTCCAGCAATACCAGCCGCAGTTGCTTCAATGTCGGCATCATCGAACACGATGCAAGGCGCCTTGCCGCCAAGTTCCAAGTGCACCTTCTTGAGATCCGGTGCGGCAGCCGATGCCACTTCCATCCCGGCGCGAACTGAACCAGTGAGTGACACCATGCGAGGGGTCTTGTGCTTGACGAGCGCTTCACCCGTTGACCGGTCACCAACGACGACGTTAAAGACTCCAGCTGGCAAGAACTCCGACATGATTTCGGCCATCAGCAGCGTGGAAGCGGGGGTTGTGTCTGAGGGCTTCAGCACCATGGTGTTTCCCGCTGCCAATGCTGGTGCCCATTTCCACACCGCCATCAAGAACGGATAGTTCCATGGGGTCACCGCACCACACACCCCAATTGGCTCACGGCGAATATATGAGGTGTGGCCAGCCATGTACTCCGTTGCTCCACGGCCCTCAAGTAAGCGAGCAGCCGAGGCCATGAACCGAATCTGGTCGCCCATTTGGCCAACCTCTTCGGCCATGGTGACCGCAACCGGCTTACCCGTGTTCTTTGACTCAACCGCGACGAGTTCATCTGCTCGCTCAACGAGCGCGTCGGCAATACGAAACAGCGCAAGTGAACGCTCAGATGGGGTTGTGCGTCCCCACACTTTGAAGGCTTTGCTCGCCGCATCAATCGCCGCGTCGAGGTCTGAACCATTGGAGATTGGCGCATCCAAATACTGCTCGCCAGTTGACGGATCAATGACGGGCGTCACACC
>CANGPX010000087.1 GCA_947456095.1 Acidimicrobiaceae bacterium | reverse complement strand
CACCCAGGCGTGTCGTCAGCTGGGTAGAAGTAGACAACGACGGCTTGGCCAGCGAAGTCCTTGAGCGAAACTTTCTCGCCGTTTTCATTCGCAAGGGTGAATGCGGGTGCCTTTGTGCCTGCTTCAAGACGTGCCATGGTGACCTCCAAGTGAGTGCTTTTCTCCAAGCGTAGGTCGGTTTTACCTTCACTGTGACGGTCCAAAACCCATGGGGGAGTCGTCTTTTGACGCGGTGAAACCGTAAAAGGTGCGCCACCACCTACACTGGTTGCGTAGCGAGTGACATTTCGGTCGCCGCTCGGGCCTGCTACCTCTCTCGGTGCCGTGGGCCCCTGAATGAGAGAGACACCAATGCACGCACCCTCTGAGGCCGGCGTACTCGCTGACCCTACCCAACAAGAGTCAAGTTCTGACGAAGGCTCAGCCCTCGTCCAAATGGACACAGCCAAGAGTTGGACTGAACTCGGCGTTGATCCACGCCTCGTTGCAGCACTAGAAGCTAAGGGCATCAAGACGGCCTTTGAAATCCAAGCCTTAACGGTTGCAGACGCTCTTGCTGGCCACGATGTGTGTGGCAAGGCAAAGACCGGAAGTGGCAAGACCCTTGCGTTTTCTGTCCCAGTGTTGCAGCGCACCCTCGAAGCACTGACTCCACCAGAGGGGGGCAAGCCCCGTCACATTCCCGGCAACCCCGCACGCCCACGTGCACTCATGCTGGTGCCAACAAGAGAGCTTGCCTTGCAGGTCCACGATGTGGTTGCCCCGCTCGCAGAACTCGTTGGTCTTCGTGTCATCCCTGTTTACGGTGGTACCGACATTGATCGTCAGATTCGCAAGTTGCAAAAAGGTGTTGAAATCATCATTGCCACCCCAGGTCGACTCATTGACCTCGGCGAGCGTGGCGTGGTTGATGTCGCACAACTCGAAACCCTCGTGCTCGACGAAGCAGACCGCATGGCCGACATGGGCTTCATGCCCCAGGTCGAGTGGGTGCTCCGCCGTCTCGATGACGCACACCAAACGTTGCTGTTCTCCGCCACTTTGGATGGAGCTGTTGACCGCCTCGTCAAGCGCCACATGAACGAACCGGTGTTCCATGAAGTGGCGTCTGACGGCGACACGGTCGACAAGATGGAGCATCGCTTCTTTCAGGTCCACCAAATGGACAAGGTGGCCATGGTTGCCTCCATTGCCAAAGCCAATGAGAAGTCCCTCGTCTTTGTTCGCACCAAGCGCGGCGCAGACCGACTTGTTGAGCAACTCGTTCGTGATGGGGTCAAAGCCGGTGCCATTCACGGTGACCTTCGCCAGAACCAGCGTGAGCGCACGATCAAGGACTTTGGTTCAGGTCGCTTACCCGTTCTTGTGGCTACAGACGTTGCTGCTCGAGGCATTCACATTGACGCGGTTGACGTCGTGATCCACTTCGACCCGCCAGAAGACCACAAGGCGTATCTGCACCGTTCAGGTCGCACCGCTCGTGCTGGGTCCTCTGGTGTGGTGGTGTCACTTTTGTTGTGGAACCAAGTTGGCGAAGCCGAGCAGTTGCAAAAGAAGATCGGCTTGGCGTTGCCCATTGTCGAGATGTTCTCCAACAACCCCGCCATCCAAGATCTGGCCAACTTCAAGCCCTCGTGGGATGACGCAGTGTTGAAGCCACTTGTGGCCAAGACCGCAACAGCAAAAGCCCGCCCCGGTGCTGGCCGTCGCCCAGGTGGACCGAAGGGAGCACCTCGCCGTGGCCGCCGCTAACGCGAAGATTTATGCACCCGGTGACGGGTTCAACAAGGTGCTGGTTGTCGTCGCGCACCCAGACGATGTGGACTTTGGTGCCGCAGGCACGGTTGCCACCTTGACTGCTGCCGGTGTTGAAGTCGTCTACTGCATGGTGACCTCAGGCGATGCGGGAAGCCCTGACCCAAATGACTTGCCAGAAGACTTGGCTGCAGTGCGAGAGCGTGAACAGCGTGCGGCTGCTGCAGTTGTTGGTGTGCACGATGTGCGTTTTCTCGGGTACCCCGATGGCACAGTGACCGCGTCGTTGGAACTTCGTCGAGACATCTCTCGAGTGATTCGACAAGTCCAACCCGACCGGATCATTTGCCAGAGCCCAGAGCGCAACTACGACCGCATCTACGCCTCGCACCCGGACCACTTAGCTGCTGGCGAAGCCACGATCTGTGCGGTCTACCCAGATGCCAGAAACCATCACGCCCACCGTGAGCTCATGGCTGAAGGTCACTTGCCGCACACCGTTCGAGAAATCTGGATCATGGCAACGACCGATCCCAATTTGGCCGTCGATACAACAGAGGTGTTTGACCGCAAAGTCGCAGCACTCAAGTGTCACGCCAGCCAAGTCGGCGACGGCGAGCACTTAGATGGCCTGCTGCGTCCATGGGGTGAAGGCGTGGCCAAAGCAATGGGTCTTGGCGAAGGTCGCCTCGCCGAGGGCTTCCGAGTCGTGTCAACACCCTAGGGCCTGCGGAGTAAATGTAACTCCGCCTCGCTAAGGTCAGGGCTGACCTTGGCCAACTGGCCAAGATGAAACAGCGGGGATGAAACGTGGCGAACTTCTACGAGCAACTTGGTGTTGCTCGTGGTGCGAGTGATGCCACCATTCGCTCTGCGTATCGGGCCTTGGCGCGAAAGCACCACCCCGACCTCCACGGCCAGGCCACCTCTTCTGTGCAAGGAGCCAACAGTCGCAAGATGGCGGCGATCTCCGAGGCCTATGAGGTCTTGTCAGACCCAAGAACTCGCGCTGCGTATGACCGAGAGTTGGCGGGCTCGGGATTTTCTCAGTCCTACAACTCTTCGTCGAGGCCACCTCCACCACCCCCGCAGTGGCCAAGACCCAGTGCTGATCAATGCGAATACTGCGGCAGCGGACCAGTCAAGAGGGTGCGGCTGCGAAGAAACGTTGGATTGCTCTTCACGCGTCGTCGCTATGGCGGAGACATCACGCTGTGTCGGAGTTGTGGACTTGCGCTGTTTCGGCAGTTTCAAAACTCCACCATGGCCGCAGGTTGGTGGGGTCCGATTTCGTTCTTCATCAATCTTGGCTGCGTTGTTGGCAACACCTTGGCTTGGCTCAAGGTGGTGAACTTGGATGAACCAAGCCCTCCGGCATCTCCAGTTGAGGTGCCATTCTCGCGTCCCATGCCTGAGGGGCCGAGTCTCTTCCAGCGAGCAGGTCTTTGGGTGACGGTTGTGCTGTTTTTCTTCCTTGGGAGCAACCTCGGAGGCGAGACAACGCAAATTCCCTCAGCCCCAAAACCAAAGGTATCCTTCTTCCAACCAACGACGACGACGGTGCCAGATACCCCTGTCACGTCGTATCCCGTTGCCGGCGAATGTGTCGCGGCAAAAGGTGCATACGTGAGCGGCATCGTGAATTGTGCGAGGCCTCACTACGCGCTGATTTTGGCGCTGGCAACGTCGCCTGAGCTGTGCCCGAAGTACACCAACAAATACTTTGTTGAAACCTCAAAGGACCACGACCCGGGTCAAACGGTTTGTCTTTCAACTCTGGGCTAAGTCGTTACTTCAACACTGGTTTGAGCGCGGCTTCAAGGGCTGGAGCCAAGTGCAGCGAGAACTTGATGGTCGTGTGGTCGCCGTCAACGAAGACCAACTTGTTCGTGAGCACCACTGGACAGGCACCCTCGTAGCAGAACCAGCGAGCCGTAGGGATAATCGTGACACCAACAATTTGCTGCATGCGGTTGTCGCGAAGCACGGTTGGACCGTATCCATAGCCGTCATGGAGCGAGTAGTGCATGGTGCAGAAATCAATGGCGGTGCGATGGGTCGACAAACACGCCGGAACATTCCATTTGAGGTGCGGGGTAAAGCCCATCATGAGCCGGGTTGGGTGATAGCCCGGCCCATCCATTCGGTCCCAAACTCGACGAAGGCCTTGCATGAAGGCAGTGTCAGCGGAAAAGCCCAAGGTTGGGGTGGCATTCGTGCCAATGACAACCTTGGCCCCAATTCCACGAATGGCCTTCGGCAGCGTGGTGTGCCAAGCACCGCAAGCAGCAATTTGTGTGGCATTAAATGCCCCACCTGGAGCGCCAGAGGACACGTCTGCTGGCACACAACCCGAGAACGAATACATCGCCACTTTCCAGTGCTGGTGCTTGCCAATCACGTCCAGAGCGGGAATCCAGTTGAGCGCCATTGAGTCACCCCAAATCGCAAGGATCTTCGTTGACGTCAAATCCCCAAACCAACACGGTTTCGGCGCATAGGCCTGAGAAGGCGTCGAATAGGGAGAGCAGGCAGAAGTGGCGTATGCAGCACCGCCTACCGCGTAGATGTTCTGGTTGGTGACATAGAGGCCAGGCTCTAAGTCCTTTGGCAGGTTTTTGACCTTGAGCTGGTCTCTCAGTTCTTGGGCGATCACTGCATCAGGGGACTGAGACGCCGAAGCAGGACCAGAGATAAGGGCAGCAAAACTGAGTGTGATCCCCATCAATGCGACAAGCCGCAAACCATTTCTCACGACAGATTGCTCACGCACCGATTGCTCCCTTACCTTGCCCTTTGAGGTTAGTTGGGGGAGCAAAGCGAAGCGCGGCAGAACTGAGGGTTTCTAGGCCTTTCCAGCCAACTGGCGCAGCACATACTGCAAGATCCCACCGTGTCGGTAGTAGGCGAGTTCCATTGGCGTATCAATGCGAAGGCGTGGAGTAAAGGTAACCGTTGTGCCGTCCTTCTTGGTCGCCTCAACCGTGACCGTTGCTGGAGTTGCGCCATTGTTCATGGCGACAAGGCCCGTCACCGAAAACACTTCAGTGCCGTCAAGGCCAAGGGACTCCATGGTGTCGCCTGACTGATACTGCAGTGGCAACACACCCATGCCAATCAGGTTTGAACGGTGAATGCGCTCATAAGACTGCGCCACAACTGCCTTCACGCCGAGCAGGGCTGTGCCCTTGGCTGCCCAGTCACGTGAAGATCCAGAGCCATATTCCGCACCAGCAAAGATGAGCAGCGGCACGCCAGCTTCTTGGTAGCGCATGGAAGCATCGAAGATTGTGGTGACTTCACCGGTTTCGAAGTAGGTGGTGAATCCACCTTCGGTGCCCGGGGCCAATTGGTTCCGCAAGCGCACATTGGCAAACGTGCCACGGGTCATCACTTCAAAGTTTCCTCGACGGGCGCCGTATTGATTGAAGTTGGCCCGCTCTTCGCCGCGGTCGGTGAGATAACTCGCCGCTGGGCTGGTGAGCGAGATATTTCCAGCTGGAGAGATGTGGTCGGTCGTGACCGAGTTGCCGAGACGAGCCAGAACCCGAGCGCCAACGAGGTCTTGGACGGGAGCTGGAGTCTCGGGCAAACCCTTCAAGTACGAAGGGTTCTTGATATAGGTCGACTGGTCATCCCACGCATACACCTCAGTCGCCGCCGCAGGCACTTGCTTCCAGTGCTGGTCGCCTTCAAAGGCGGTCGCGTATCTGCTGGCGAACATGTCACTGTCGATTGAATCTCGAATGGTGTTGGCGACATCGAGGTCGCTTGGCCACAAGTCAGCCAGAAAGACGTCCGTGCCGTCACGGTCTTGGCCAAGTGGCTCAGTCGTGAGGTCAATGGTCATTGAACCAGCAATGGCGTAGGCGACAACGAGTGGCGGCGACGCCAAGTAGTTCATCTTCACGTCTTGTTGAATGCGGCCTTCAAAGTTGCGGTTGCCAGACAGCACCGACACGACTGACAGATCGTGTTCTTTCACGGTCTCTGAGATGCCAGGAAGCAGTGGCCCGGTATTGCCAATGCAGGTGGTGCAGCCGAATCCGACAAGGTAGAAACCGAGAGCTTCTAAGTGGGAGAGCAGTTGTGCGCGCTCGAGGTAGTCAATGACCACTCGCGAACCCGGAGCCAGTGAGGTCTTGACCCATGGCTTGGCGGTGAGACCACGTTCGTGCGCTGCTTTTGCCACGAGACCCGCGGCAATGAGCACTGAGGGGTTTGAGGTATTCGTGCACGAGGTGATTGCAGCCACGACGACATCTCCGTCGCGAATCGTCGTGCCGTCAGTGATGCCTTGCTTGGCTTCGCGGCCCAAAACTTCGGCAAAGCCAGTCTTCGTGTTGTTGAGATCAATGCGGTCTTGAGGACGAGAAGGTCCGGCCAAACTCGGCACAATCGTGTCGAGGTCGAGCTCGACCACTTCTGAGAACACCGGCTCTTGGTCAAGTGGGTTGTGCCAGAGGCCTTGGGCCTTGGCGTAGGCCTCAACAACCCGGAGGTGCCCGATATCGCGCCCGGTGAAGGCCATGTACTCAATGGTCTTTTCGTCAATCGGGAAAATGGTGCTGGTCGCTCCATATTCGGGCGACATGTTCCCAATCGTTGCCCGGGTCTCAAGGCTGAGGGCGGAGACGCCAGGGCCGAAGGCTTCAACGAATTTGCCGACAACGCCGACGCTGCGAAGGAGTTCGGTGATGCGAAGCACGAGGTCGGTGGCCGTGACGCCTTCACGAAGCGAGCCCGACAAGCGCAGCCCAACAACGGGCGGCACGAGCATGGAAACTGGCTGGCCGAGCATCGCGGCTTCAGCTTCAATGCCACCAACACCCCAGCCGAGCACGCCGAGACCATTGACCATTGTCGTGTGCGAGTCAGTTCCAACAACGGTGTCGCAGAATGCTTGGCCACCAGGCTCAGCAAAGACAACGCGAGCTAAGTACTCCAAGTTCACCTGGTGACAAATGCCAATGCCAGGAGGGACAACGGTGAAATTGTTGAACGAGCCTTGGGCCCACTTTAAGAATTCGTAGCGCTCACCATTTCGGTAGTACTCAATGGCGACGTTTTCCATTTGCGAGATTGCTTTGCCTGATTCTTCAACCACAATCGAGTGGTCAATGACGAGCTCAACTGGCACAAGCGGGTTGATGATCTCAGGATCCCCGCCGAGTTCAACAATGGCGTCTCGCATGCCGGCCAAGTCAACAACGGCCGGCACCCCGGTGAAGTCCTGCATGAGCACTCGCTCTGGGTTGAACTGAATCTCTTTGGCATCATCGCCCGCTGCTTCGCCATGGGCATTTGGGTAGTCTGCCCAGTTGACGAGCGCTTCAATTTCCGCGGCATTGACCGAGACGCCGTCTTCGTGGCGAAGCAAATTCTCGAGCAGCACTTTGATGGAGAAGGGAAGGCGGGCGACCTTTTCTTGATTGAGTCCCGCTGCCTTCAGCGAAAAAATCTCATAGGACGCGCCATTGGCTTCCAGGGTGGAGCGTGCGCCAAAACTGTTTGGGTTCTCAAGTGCCATACCTCTATTCTGCCCGATTGGGTGGCCACCTGATGCGGTTGGTCCCGAGGGCTACGATCTCGACATGGCTCGTTATGACTTTCGCTGCGCCACATGTTCGGTCACGTTCGAACTCGAGCGACCCATGTCGATGGCTGACGCTCCAGCAACGTGTCCACAAGGCCACGTGGGGGCAAAGAAACTCTTCGCCGTTTTCGCAACAACCGGCGCAGTTGGCCAGTCGCCACCACCTTCAGGCGGGTGCTGTGGCGGCGGGTGCTGCGGCTAGGACCACCATCGTCCGAGGAGGACACTATGTCGTTGTCAAAGTGGGATGACTTTCCCCTTCACCAAACTGCAGAGTTCATTGCTAACGTTGCAACCTCTGACCGAAACTTCTACGACCGGTACTACTTCAACTGCTTAGACGTCGAACAAGAGTTCTTCGCCATTTTTGGTCTTGGCCAGTATCCAAATCTCGGCACAACCGACGCCTTTGTTGATGTTCGCCTTGGCGAAAAGCAATACATCGTGCGGATGTCACAGCCGCTTGTTGAGCGCTCTGACATCTCCGTTGGCCCCTTTTCCATTGAGGTCATTGAGCCACTCGAAGTCCTTCGGGTCGTCATAGAGCCGGGCGACTACCCGGTCTCGATGGATTTGACCTTCACTGGTCGCACTCGAGCGATTGAAGAGCCTCGCCAGTATCTGCGCTCAAAGGGCAGGGTGGTCTTTGACACCCAACGCTTGGCGCAGTGTGGAGATTGGAAGGGGACCATCACGATTGATGGCAAGACCTTCACCGTCAACAGTGGCATTGGCAGCCGAGACCGCTCTTGGGGTGTTCGCCCTGTTGGCGAACCAGAGCCTGCTGGTATTCGTGAAGGGGTGCTGACCCTTCCGGGCATGTGGAACTACTTCCCCATGCAGTTTGACGATCACACGATTTACTACATCTGCCACGAAGGACCTGATGGCATTCGCCATCTGGTCCAAGCAGATCGAGTCTGGGCTGATCCAACCCGAGAAGTCGAAGAACTCGGCCACGCCGAGTGGAACCACAGTTTCCAGCCCGGAACAAGGCTGATTACGCATTCGACCATTTCGTTCCCTGAAGCTGGAATCACCATTGAGTGCGAACCCCTAGTGACCAATTGGGTCTCTATTGGGACGGGATACGGCATTGACCAAGATTGGCGTCACGGGATGTATCAAGGTGAAACCCTCGTAGTCCAAGGGCTCACCTTGGACGTCGAAGAAATCCGGGGCATTGCCCAGTACGGCATTGTCGACCACGGTGCGAGGTTTACCTATGACGGAAATGTTGGTTACGGGCTCTTAGAGCACGGCTTCTTCGGCGCGTTCCCGCAAGTTGGGCTCAACGACGCCTACGGCATGATTCCCGCAAACGAAGGCTGAATTACTTGGGCGTCTCGATGAGGCGAAGGAATCGCTGCACTCGCTCATCACCTGTTCCGAGATAGCGCACCAGCACGCCAATGACCACCTCGTGGTCACAGGTTCCAGCTTGGACGACTTCTTCGAGGTCGACCCAGTCTTTTGGCCGATTGAACATCGCCTTAAAGACCGCCAGGTCGGT
>CANGPX010000086.1 GCA_947456095.1 Acidimicrobiaceae bacterium | reverse complement strand
CTGAGCCAACGATCGCGGCCACATCGATCTGGTCGAGATGACTGAACACTTCTTGATGGTGTGCAATCACGTGATCAACCAAGAAACCAAGTTGCTCAACTTGTTTCGTCGCCACACCTGATGGTTGCACGATTGTTCGGTAGAGCCCAATCACAATGGCCGGACCGGCCTGTGCCAGTGCAGGGGCCGCTTTCGCCGCAAGTTCGTCATGGCCAGTGAAGAGGCCTCTTTCGACTTCATGGAGGCCCATTGGTTGCTCCCCGGGAGCGAAGTCTGCAACGAGTCCGTCGTATTCAGCTGAAGCTGCTGGTCCACCAAACATCGCCGGTCGCAGTGCATCAAAATCGCCCTGCGCAATCGCCCACTGTGTCACCGCTTCAGCGTGATCATTGCGATCAAGCGCAGCTTTCAGCGCAATGGTTGCTTGCGCAAATCCTTCGGCGGCGTGGACGACCAGTCTTCGGTAGTCAACCTTTGCCCTGTGGGTGGCATCTTGGCGAGCTGGACTCGAAAGCGGGACTTCGGTGACCTTGGGTGCAACGGCAGGTTGTGCGGTTCCACACGCGCTCAGCGAGACGGCAACGACTGCGAGGACCACCAACATGGCGCGGTCAATGTTTCGCCGCCCCCTAAGCGTGTTCACGAACGAACAAGGAGACTTGCGCATTGCGCTAGTCCGGGAAACCAAAGTGCGAGATTGGCCACAAGATGAGTTGCACGTTTCCAACAAAGTACGAACGCTTTACCGTTCCCCACATCCGACTGTCACAGCTATTTCCGCGGTTATCACCCATCACGAAATACCGATCTTTGCCAACGGTGATTGGATCGATTGGCGTGATGAGCGGTTTGCCTGTTGCTGGCAACCATGGCTCAGCAAGGGGTTTTCCGTTGACGTAGACCGTGTCACCCTTTGACGTCAGATGATCGCCAGGGAGTCCAATGACCCGCTTCACGAGATCTGGCACCAAGGGCCCAGCGCAATTTTCTTCTGGAGGACGAGCAAAGACCACAATGTCGCCTCGGTGGACATCACGGAAGTGATAGGCGAGTTTGTTCACGAGAATTCGGTCGCCGGTCATGAGGGTGGTTTCCATTGACGCCGACGGAATGTAGAAGGTCTGGAATGCGTAGGTGCGAATCACCATGGCCAAGGCAACAGCCCCAACAATCACAATCACCCATTCGCGAAGGATCCGACCAGCTCGACGCATGCGGTCATTTTGAGTTGCTTCATCAAGCGACTCATTCAATTCGTCAGCAGGAACAGACGCTGGGTCGTGCTCAGTCGTCTCATCAGATGCCACGGCCCGATGCTACTCGGCTTCTCATCAACGACTCAGCGTGACGTCGAATCGCAACGAGGTGCAAACGCTCACTTCCCACTGCCGAGTGGCACGTGTCGTTAGCGAGAACCCCTCAGCAGCGCACCAGGTCGCTCACCAGTTGGCTGACCACCGTCAAAGGTCACGACGCCTGACTTAATCGTTACGTCGTAGCCCTTGGCATCTTGGAGCAGACGACGACCACCAGCGGGGAGATCTGCAACCACCCTTGGGCTCAAGATTTCCAACTCGGCAAAGTCAATCACGTTGAGATCAGCAAGTGCTCCTTCAGCAATGCGACCACGATCACTGAGGCCGTAGAGCTGAGCGGTGTCATAGGTCTGCTTCTTGACCGCTGCTTCAATGCTCAACTTCTTGCCCTCACGGTCACGCACCCAGTGTGTGAGCAGATAGGTCGGCAACGATGCATCGCAGATCGTGCCAACGTGTGCGCCTCCGTCAGCAAGGCCGGAAATGACTTCGTCATACTCAAGCATTTGAGCGACATGATCGAGGTTGCGCAACGAGTAGTTGAGAATCGGAATGTAGAGCAGTCCATGTCCGCGTTCAGCCAAGCAGGCGTCATAAGCCAGATCAAAGGCACTTCGGCCCGCACGCTCGGCCAGTCCAGCCAAGCAGTCCTCTGCTTTTGGCTCGTAGTTCGGAGGACTTCCCAAGAGGAATGTTGAGTGCAGTGCGCCGTGAACGCGAGCTTCATCTTCTTTTGTCGTTGGCTCCCACTCGACAATGGCTCGTCGAACCTCAGGCTTTTGGAGTTCGCTCACGAGCGCCTCATCGGAGAGCCCACGAGCTTTCAGCTCAATGTATGCCGGCACGAGATCAAAGAGTGAATACGTCGTGAAGTGACCCGACAACAGTCCAGTTGGGCGAGCGGCAATTTGTGGACGGAGAAATGCTCCATCAGCGTTTGCCTTGAGACTCCGCTCGACCATGGTCCGCCACGCTTCAGGGTCTCCATCAACTTGCAAAAGCGCGTAGGTGACTGGTCGACCAATTTCAGTCGAGAGTTTCGCCATCCACGAGACTTCTTCCAACATGCCAGGAACGTCTTCACCAGCAGTTCCAAGTGGAGCGACTTCGTAGACCCCTTCACCAATAGCTGCCAGCGCCTTGCCAATGCCAAACAACTCATCTGCCATCGCGAACGTGCCTGGGACCGGCTCGCCGTCAGCAGCGCGATGGGCCAAGGTGCGAGAGGTAGAGAATCCAAGCGCTCCAGCGCGCAGTGCTTCTTCAACAATTTCGGCCATGGCCACGATGTCAGCAGCTGTGGCTGGTTCGTTTCTTGCTCCACGGTCACCCATCACATAGGCGCGAACCGCTCCATGTGAGATCTGTGTTCCAACGTCTATTGTCCAGTGCCGAGCATCGAGATTGTCAAGATATTGAGGAAACGACTCCCAGCCCCAGGTCATGCCTTCAGCCAGAGCAGTACCGGGGATGTCTTCGACACCTTCCATGAGGGCAATCAGCCATTCGTGACGATCTGGTGCGGCGGGAGCAAAGCCCACACCGCAGTTGCCCGTCACAATGGTCGTCACGCCGTGGTTTGAACTTGGCGCGAGCACTTCATCCCAGGTGACTTGGCCGTCGTAGTGCGTATGGACATCAACCCAGCCGGGCGTGACCAACTTGGAAGTGGCGTCAATGGTTTTCACCGCCGCACTGCCACTCAAGTCGCCAACGGCCGTAATGGTTGAACCAATGATGCCGACGTCAGCTTGTCTCGGACTCCCCCCGAGTCCATCGACCACTGTTCCGCCAGTAATGAGTAGATCAAACATGCGCGTCCCCCTCGAACAACGCCATCGTGTCACTGATTCGAAAGCTCTGTCTATTCATTGCCCTGCGGCTCAGGTTGTCAACGAAAGGTTGACGAGATCTCGAAGGAGTGCAAACCGCCTTGCCTCTGTGGGATCAACTGCCACCGCTGCTTTCGAAACCGTCGTGAGTACTCGCTGGAGGACAACAAAACCTTCCCGGGTAAACCAAGCTGTTGGTTCGCCAGATCTACTTCGACCCGGCCAGGTGTTTCTCGGCACATGGAGAAGCCGTTCGCATGACGCACCGAGTGCACGCAGAGTTGTCAGTTCATGACTTTTCATTACGAGGTCGCTCATGACCATCAACTGCACCGCACGAAGTGCGGTTTCAACACCAGTTTCATACAGGGCATACGCGCTCGATGCCGGCTCAACAATGCGTGGGCGTTCTGCGAAGGTTTCCTTGTTGCTCTGGCGGCGATGTTCGCGACTTGAACGAATGAGTGACACCCCAAGCACAATCAGCGCAACGTCGAGTGCAAGGTGAAAGAACGAGTGTCGCAGCGACTTCGTCAAGGTGCCGTCGCCAAGCATCGTTGGTTGCACGAGTGGCCAAGTTGTCTGTGGCTGACAAAGGTCACCGGAGAGGTATGGGGTGACAAGCGGAGTGCCTGGCTGCTGCCACCTCGGATCGCTTCCGCCTTGAAAGACCATGTCCGAACCGTAATAAGCCGATGTCACAATGCGTTGAGCGCAGGTGGCTTCTCTCCGGCGAGATGAAAAATACGAGAACCCCCGGAGCTGTGCCCCGGGGGTTTCATGAGTAGCCCTAACGGGATTCGAACCCGTGCCTCCACCTTGAGAGGGTGATGTCCTAGGCCTCTAGACGATAGGGCCGCGGCAATTTCTGCTGCGGGTGTTGCATCACGATGTTCCCATCGTGCAGCTCGGGGGCAAGGACTCGAACCCTGAATAACTGGACCAGAACCAGTTGTGTTGCCAATTACACCACCCCCGAAGGGTGGATCCCTAATCTAGCCGATTGAAAAGAAGTGCTTCGCGCTCACGCAGTCTCATGAGTCAAGGTTGACAAGTTGCCATAACCAATGATGCGGCCAGCTGAGACGGCAAGGGTTTCTCTCAAGAAGAACGGAATGGTCTTTGAGCCCTTGATGGGCGAGGTCTGCGTTGGGGTTGGGCTTGGGCGAAAACCAAAAGTTGACAAAATCGCCATTGACCGGTGTTCGTGGAACGGATCAGTCACGCACAGGACCTTGTTGATTCCTGCCCCTCGCATGGCAGCTGCAGCAAAGGCGATGTTCTCGTAGCTGTCGGCACCGCCAGACAAGATGAACTTGGCCTTCACCCCGCGACTTGCAAGCCAATTGCGAGAGACCAGCGATTCTGTCGCTGGGTCTCCAGGCAACTTCCCGCCAGTGACCACCACATACTTCGTCTGTGGAAACTGTCGATACAGATCGAGTGCCGCTTGGAGGCGGGCTTTGAGTTCAGGCGATGGTCCACTTGGATAGGCAGCTGTTCCCATGACCAAGATGGCATCGGCTTGGGCTGGCTGGTACTGCGTTGAGGTCTTCCATACTTGATAACCAGTGAAGCAGACGTAAAAAATTGCGACACTGAGGAGTGCCGAGATGATCTTGAGCGCCAGCTTGAGCGGCCAGAGCATCATGTGGCAGTCGTCCCTGCAACCTCGCGGGCAGCACTGAGGCGTCGCAACACTTCGTCACGGCCAACCACGACCAGTGACTCAAACAGTGGCGGCCCAACGCTTTTACCCGTGAGTGCAACTCGAATGGGTGCTTGGACCTTGCGAAGCTTCATGCCGAGTTGCTCAGTGAACGCAAGGGTGACTTCGTGGAGCACCTGTGCGTCAAATTCAGTTTCTTTGTAGGCGGCAATTGCTGCGTCGAGAATCGCAATTGCGTCTCGGTCCCCCGTCACGGCCTTCGTCCAAGCCGCAGCATCAATGGGCGGATTCTCGAGAAACAAGAAATCAATCATGGCGGGAACTTCTGACAGCAGTGCCACCCGCTCTTGAACAACGGGAGCAATGGCGCGGTAGCGACCGGGGTCAAACCGCTCTGCTGGCCACAGTGGCTGAAAGTCGGCTGGCGACCAAAGAGCAGTCGACGGATCGACCCAGGGCAGTGTGGCGGCGATGAACTCCTCAACCGAGAGCTCGCGGACATAGGCTCCGTTCAAGTTGGTTAACTTCACCACGTCGAAGAACGCCGGGGACTGATTGACCTCGCCCAAGGTGAACTGCGAGATCAGTTCTTCCCGGGTGACCTTTTCTTCGCCCTTTGGACTCCAGCCCAAAAGACTCAAGAAATTGACGAAGGCATCGGGCAAAAAGCCTTGGTCGCGGAAGAACTCAACAGCAACCGGGTCTTTGCGTTTTGACAACTTCTTGCGACTCGCGTCGACGAGCAGTGGCAAGTGGGCATAGATGGGAAGTGGAAGATCTGGACCGACCACTCGAGAAAGCGCCGCCCAAATGAGTTGCTGCTTTGGCGTATTGGAGATGTGATCTTCCCCACGAATGACGTGGGTAATCCGGTCAACTCGGTCATCGACGACATTTGCCATGTTGTAGAGCACGGCTCCCGAAGATTTCGCCACGACAAAGTCATCAATCACCGCATTTTGAAACTCAATGCGTCCACGAATGACGTCATCAACAACCGTCATCCCTTCAGGCACCTTGAACCGAAGGGCGGTGGTTGCGCTTCGAGGAACGTTGAGGTCGCGACAGTGGCCGTCATAGCCGGGCGTTTTGTTCTCGCCCTTTCGAGCCTGCACGTCATCGCCAGTGCAGCCACAGGCATAGAGCACGCCAGCTTCATAGAGCGACTCGACCGCGGCTTTGTGCTGAACCGCATTCGCACTTTGGCGAAAGGGTCCTTCGTCAACGTCGAGGCCAAGCCACGCCATGGAGTTGATGATGACGTCAACCCACTCTTCGCGATTGCGATCAGCGTCGGTGTCTTCAATGCGGAGCAAGAAGACGCCGTCTTGTTGGCGCGCAAACAGCCAATTGAACAGAGCCGAGCGGGCGCTACCGACGTGGAAGAGCCCAGTTGGCGATGGGGCAAAACGGACTCTTGTTGTCAAGCTCGGTCAGTCCTCGACGATCGAGATCGCGCCAGTTGGGCAGCCGTTGACCGACTCGCGCATCTGCTCGCGGTATTCCTCACCGGGGTTTTCGTTCAAGATGTAGAGATAGCCGTCATCTCGCACTTCAAAGATGTCAGGGGCAATACCCATGCACACAGCGTTGCTGGCACACTCATCAAAATCCACGACAACCTTCATGGGAGTCCTCTTTCAACTTTCGGCCGAACTGGCTTGCCCCATGCTACTGAACTCAACTCATCTGCCGCAGTCGATTCTGCGACAGATGAACGAGTTGGTCTATTCGGGACGATCTGCGCCAACGACCCACATGGCGAAGAACTGAGCACCGCCACCATAAGCATGGCCGAGGGCTTTTCTTGCGTCTTCGACTTGGTGGTCACCAGCAAGTCCACGTACTTGCAGGGCAGCCTCTAAGAATCGGAGCATGCCCGAAGCGCCAATGGGGTTTGACGACAGCACGCCACCTGAGCAGTTCCACGGGATGTCGCCACCATCAAGTGCAGTGGCACCTGATTCTGTCAACTTCCAGCCTTCACCTTCAGCGGCAAACCCAAGGTTTTCGAGCCACATTGGTTCATACCAACTGAACGGTACGTAGACCTCAGCACAGTCGAGCTCTGCTCGAGGATTGGTGATGCCTGCTTGTGCGTAGACGTCAGCGGCGCAGTCACGGCCCGCTTGTGGGTTGACTTGGTTCCGGCCAGCAAACATCGTTGGCTCTGAACGCATGGCCATACCGTGCACCCAAGCCGGACGGCGGCCAGTTGAAGCTTCGGCGATCTTGGCCGCGTCTTCAGAACCAAGCACCATGGCGGCTGCGCCATCAGATGATGGGCAGGACTCCAAGTAGTGCAGTGGGTCCCACAAAAGTACTGACTCCTCCACCATCTTCATGGAAATGTCCGGCATGTGGAGATGCGCATAGGGGTTCTTGAGCGCCTGAAGGCGGTCTTTGACCGCAACGCGCATACCAACGTCACTCGGTGCTCCTGAGCGGCGCATGTAGGCCCGAATGATGGGGGCAAAGTAGCCACCAGCTCCGGCAAGAAGTGGTGCCGAGAATGGCTGTGGTACCGACAACGCCCACATGGCATCTGAATCAGACTGCTTCTCGAACGCGACCGTCAGCACGCGCTGGTGGATGCCACCAGCAACCAAGTGTGCCGCAACCAGGGCGGTTGAACCACCGACTGAACCAGCAGTGTGGACGCGCATCATTGGCTTCCCCACAGCACCAAGGGCTGCAGCCAAGAAGTGCTCAGGCATCATGATGCCTTCGAACATGTCTGGTGCCTTACCAACAACAACTGCGTCAATGTCGGCCCAGGTGCATCCTGAGTCGTCGAGTGCGCGCTGGGCGGCTTCACGGAGAAGTCCGGCAATTGAGACATCATCTCGTTTTGACTTGTGATGCGTTTGGCCAATGCCAATCACCGCTACACGATTTGCCATGTCAAGCCCCTTCCAAGACGGCGACAAGGTTTTGCTGCAACAGCGGTCCACCAGTTGCATGCGCAACGGTGCGCGTGGCGTTTCCATCGAGAATTGCTTGTGCTGCTTCGCCCAAGCGAATGAGACCACCAGCCATGAGCGGGTTGGCCGCAAGAGGGCCACCCGAAGGGTTGATCGAGACTTCGTCGCCGAGACCAAGTGCTCTCTTCACAATGATCTCTTGTGGAGCGAATGGCGTGTGGAGCTCAGCAAAATCAACGTGGCCATCAGCAACGCCGGCAACCGACGCCGCCTTGGCCGTTGAGGTCGACACGGCAAGATTGCGTGCACCAAACGCGTGCGTCTCAATGCGGTGGTCAATGCCAGTGATCCAAGCTGGGTGCTCGGCCAACTCGAGGGCTTTGTCGCCAGCGGCCAAAATGATGGCTGAAGCGCCATCACTAATGGGGGGCAAGCAGTGGCGCCGAAGTGGTGACACGAGGTAGGGCTCGTTGAGAAGCGACTCAATGCTGTCGTCACGACGCACCTGAGAGAACGGGTTGTCGAGTGCGCTCTTGCGGCTCCGAGCAGCAATGCGAGCAAAGTCCTCTTCAGTGCCAAATCCTTGGTCAATGACTGCTCGCGCTTGAAGGGCTGCGAGTGAGACGAGATCTGGGTGCAGTGGCGCCATGGTGTACGGATCAAGTTGTAAGTTGTAAATCTCGCTCAAGTTGCCAAGCGAACTCTTGCCAAACCCGTAGACCAGTGCGGTGTCGAGGTCGCCTTCTTGGAGACGAACGAACGCCTCGTAAAGGGCCCACGCTGCATCCATTTCAACGTGCGATTCCGTCTTTGGCGGCCAAACACCAATGGCATCAAGCGCAGTAACAAAACTAAACGGTCCACCAATGAGGTAGTCAGTTGAGCCCGAGCAGATGAAGCCAATCTGATCTTTGGTGAGGTGCGCCTTTTGGAACACGTCATGGATGATGGGCAGCAGCATCTCTACTTCGTTTGATTCCCGATCGGCACGAACCGACGCGCTTTGGCTAAAGCCAACAATGGCGACAGGTCGGTGGCCTTGTCGAGTTTGAGGGATCTTGCTCACAGGTACTCCCGGTAGGTCTCGTAGTCGGCGTCTGGCTCACCAGTTGGCCGGAAATAGCGAACGCTGGCGAGTGAAGGAACGAGGTCTGCTTCATCGACCCACACCGCTTCAACCCGCATTCCCATGCGGATGTCTTCGAGCTCGCACTCTTGAATGAGTCCCATGAAACTCAAGTTGGCACCATCTAAGAGAATCT
>CANGPX010000085.1 GCA_947456095.1 Acidimicrobiaceae bacterium | reverse complement strand
ATGCCTTCAAAGCTCGGGGTGTAGCCCTTTGCGTGCTCGTAGTAACCGTGATTCATCCACAAAAACGAGGTAGTGAGTTGGAAAGATTCACCAGTCTTGGCGTTCACGCCTTCTAAGGTCCACCGCTGGAACTCGCTCGACCACGAGGCACCGTTGACGGTCGAGTTATAGGTGAAGTGCTGTTCGAGGTCGAATTCTTCAACCGTTTCTCGCAGATAGGCCATGATCTCGTCGCCACCGGCATAGGGGCGGCCAGTCCACGGCTTGAAGTCGAATCCCAAGGTGTAGAGCTCAGTATCTGAGCGAACACCGGGATAGTTGTGGATCAGCCAGGTGCCACCCAAGTCTTCGTGGGCTTCGAGCACACAGATGGTCTTGTCGGGAAATTCACGAGTTAAGTGATAGGTGGCGTTGATGCCAGAGATCCCCGCTCCAACGACGACAACATCAACATGGGCTGGCAGCGACATGGTTCGAACCATTTCCTCACTTGCTCGGTTTCTCCGAGGCTGCCCGACGATACCGGCAAAAAGGTGCGTGGCTGAACCGCCTCAGCGCTGTGAAGCAGCTTCGATGAGTGCCTCAAAGAGCCCAGTGAATCGCTTCGCTGGACTCTCTATTGCGGCACGCAAGTCTTCTTCAACGGCAATCACCGTCACATGTTGCTTTGCTCTGGTGACTGCTGTGTAGAAGAGCTCTTTCGAAATCAGGCGAGAACCTGGAGTGATTGCCACAATCACCGAGTCGAACTCAGATCCTTGTGATTTATGGATGGTCATGGCCCACCACGGCTGAAAGTGGCGAAGCGCAGTCGCTGGGATGAATCGCTCCGACTCATGCTCGATCAACGCGAACGAAGCGCCACTATCGCTGTTCACAAGAAGTCCTGAATCACCATTCGTCAGGCCATTTGCTCGATCAGTTGCAGTGATGAGGATGGGAAGGCCTGGTTGATCTGCTCGAAGAGAGTGGAACTTCGCACCACTTGCGATCATGTCCAACCACCATGTTCGACTGAGATCACCTTGGTGTTGGGCAGTTAAGACCATCGTGGACGTAAGGGAAGATTCAATGGCGTGGTGATCGAAGGACCGCTTTGCCAGTACCTTCAGGGTCGCTGCTCGGTTCACCGCTTCTTCGAGCGCCCCGGCGATTTGGGGCTCTGCGTCTTTGTCCGGTGCATACGGGATATAAGTCACCGCCTTCATCCCACTCTGCAGCATAGAAATTGCGGTATCGGCATGCTCAGCCGTTCGAATCTCGTGGAAGAACTCCAACAACTCTGCTCGAGCCGATGCATCCATTGAGGCATCGACACGGTGCACGACTTCGAGGACAGTTCCCTTAATGACGCCAGTCTCGTGAGCTCGAATGAGATCAAGCATGGCTGAACCAACATCGACGCTTTGGAGCTGGTTGGGATCGCCAACCAAAATGACCCGTGCTGAAGGCGGCAAGGACTTCAACAGTTCGTGCAACAAGGCCAAGTCGACCATTGAGGTCTCATCACAAATGATGAGTTTCGTGTTGAGTGCAGTGACGGACTTGCGCTTGAAACTCTGAGGGGTGATCGAGAGCAGGGTATGAATGGTCGACGTAACGATCCCATCAGCGGTCTCAGGCTTTGCGCTCGTTGCGATCAGTGCATCTTTGATTGCATCTCGCATGCGGCTTGCTGCCTTGCCGGTTGGAGCGCAAAGCGAGATGTCGCTCAGTGGGACACCAGCGCGATCTAAGGCGGCCAGCAATTTGGCAATGGTGTAGGTCTTTCCAGTGCCCGGACCGCCAGCCAAGACGTAACAACGGCTCTCAAAGAATTGCTCGGCAACCTGACGGGAGAGGACGTCTGTTACGGAGAACACCTCGTTGCAGATTTCTTCCCAGTTGTCGGGGCGTTGAAGCGTGGCTGATGGTACCGAGCCGTCGAGCTCTGTCAGCAATTGTTTGGCCACCGCTGATTCCAACTGGAAGTAACGATCGAAATACAGGCGACCGTTCACGACGAGAAGTGGCTTGGGAGCTCCGCCCAAGACTCCGAACGCAGATCCTGACAGTGCTGCTTCCCATTCGCTTAATGCTTGTTCCCTCAAGTGAGTGGGGATTCTTGCTGCGCCAGGGGCGGTCGCAATTTCACAAAGTGGAAGACACGTTCCACCACGCTCAATGCCCACGAGCAAAATTGCGACTGCCCAAAGGGTTGCCTCGTTGGTGTCAGAAAAACGCTTGGCAATGGTTGAAAGGGTGAACTCAAACCCCGGGTTTAAGAAGATTTGTTCTGGCGGGCCATCAGGGTCTCTGGCAAATACTCGGGCAATTTCGGCGATGGTGGCTTCAGACATTGGTGTTCCCATCGAAGAAGTCGCTCATCGACTCGATCAGTGCCTTTGGTGGGGTGAATGCCACAACTCCTGACCCTGTGCTGTTCTCTCTCATTCCGCGGAGAAAAAGGTAGCCAGAGCCTGCTACGTGAGTGTTGTAGTCGTAGTCATTGAGGCGGCTTCGCAAGTAACGGTGGAGAGCCACGAGATAGATGAGTGCTTGGAGTTGATAGTGATGCTCACCCATCGCTTCGATGAGGCGAACGCTGTCGTAGTTCTCTACTTTGTGTTTATTGGTCAACTTGTTGGTCTTGTAGTCAACAACAAGGAAGCGAAGGTCCTCCCCAGATTTCCAACCGAGTACGGCGTCAATCGAACCGGTCAACATCCCGGTCAAGTCAAGGTCTCGCACATTGAGTGAACTTAACCACGCTCGGCAAATTGGATCCTCACCGAGATAGGTGTTCAACAGATCGACGAGTTCGCTTACTCGCCCAAGGCGTTCTTGTTCTCCATCATCAGCCCCACAGATGAGGAAGTCGAAACCAAGTTCAGGAAGAAGATTCTTCGGAGAGAAATCTTGAAGGAGTTGGTTGTCGGCAATTGCCCCAAGGTTGGATTTCAGGCTCCGATCGACGAGTTTGACCAGTTCGCCTGCTTCATGCTCACTCAAATGAAGGCCCGAAGTAGTTGCTGCATCGCGGAGTTGCTGCGAAATTGCTTCTAGTCGCTGGTGATGATTGAGACCTTCGACATCGACATATTGAAGGACGCTGTGCACAGCGACACCGATGTACTTCGAGCTCCTCACATCGGCGAAGTCAGTTCCACCACTGTCGAGATCTCCATCTGATGATGCAGGCTCAGCGTCTACGTCACCAATCTGAGGGTCAAGTTCTTCCGACTCGGAGGATGCTTGACGATTGTCTAACCGCAGTTGCTTGGACAGCGTTGTGAACGAGTGGCGCTCTGGTGACGTTGCAAGTTTGCGGGAAAAGAGTGCCAGGCTGGTCGCAGATGGTTCGGGCGAAGGCAAATTCCCTCCGCTGATGCCATCATTTGTTGAGTTCGAAATCTCAGCCGGCACTTCGGTGAAGGCAAATAATTCGTGGTGATCTCGTGCGAGTCTCTCTCTCAGGCTTTCTTCGTTCTTCGGATCAAACAGAGGGTTATTTCTTCCCTGCCAAGTCCATGAGACATTTCGAAAGATGGCCCGAGTGAAAGCAACGTAGCCAAGCCTCTTGTTCTCTGCCATTTCCAGGGCAGCCTTAACCTTCGCGCCAGTGCTTTTACTAGTAGTCGTGAGGTCCACAACCGTAAGGGGGCCGTCGTTGCCCAGAACTCGATAAGCCTTCGCCTGGTCAGGGGAGGCATTGCGCTCTGCAAGGTAGGGAGTGAGCACGATTGGGAATTGCAACCCCTTGGAGCGATGCACCGTCATAATTTTGACTGCAGAGGAGTCACGATCAATGCGCCGAGACCATTCGGTGCCACCAAAATCAGCGTTTTCTTCGGATTCTGATTCGCTATCCGGATTCGCCTCAGTCATGAACTCAAGGAGCAAATGAAGATCATCATTCGATCGACCAGCAAGAATTTCGGCGACGTGTTGGAGGTCCGTCAGATTGCGTTCTGCCATCTCAAAGGTGATCAGTCGCTGTCTGACCTCGGATTTCTCAATGACGACGTCAAAGAACGTTGATCGTCGACTGAGAAACTCCTGATTCCAGTCGGTGAGCTTTTGGTACTGCTTTGTGAGCCACTTCTCGTCATTGAGGTTTTCAACAATCTCCTGAGCGCTACTTCCACCGAACCACGAAAATGCAAGAAGCCTTGCGCTTGATGGGCTTGTTGGATCTGAAAGTGCCTCAAGGAGATAGGTCCATTGCTGTGCGGCGTCAGAGGTGAAGACGTTTGCGCCACCGATCATTGCAGCAGGAATCCCCTCACTCAGGAGGTACTTCGTCAGTCGTCTGCCGAAGGCGTTCGAGGTGATCAGGATGCAGAGGTCTCGATAATCAACTGCTCGAGTTCCCGTAACAGGGCCTTTGCCAGTCTCTTGAACTGGAATCTGCTCTCGACCGACAATGTTGCGAATGTAGGTCGCTACGTCTTTCATTGCTTCTTGACGGATCGGGCCAGCGGCTTTCTCGTTAACTTTCCGAAATTCCCAAGGAGGCAACATCGGACTGTCTTTAAAGTCGCCAGCTGCTTCAACCTTTTGGTACGCGATCACCGTTGATTGGACTGCGTAATCCTCAGTAACGACTTGACCTTGCGATCCAAACGTTTGACCTTCAAAAAATGCATTGTTGGCATCAAGAAGTTTCTGACTCGATCGACGGTTCATCTCCAGCGTTCGTGCGCCTTCGGGGACGGCTTCTCGGTAGACCTGAACATCTCCTCCGCGAAATCCGTAGATGGCCTGCTTGGGATCCCCAACCGTGACAAACATCTTCAGTTTGGTGGCGGCTGAAAGGCGTTTAAAGATTTCCCACTGAAGGCCGTCAGTATCTTGAAATTCATCAACGAGGAGTACCTTCATTGATGAGGCAATCTTCTCGCAAAGCTGCGGATCCCGCACCTGGCGATGGAGTGAGGTGAGGAGGTCATCGTAGCCAGCGAGGCCGAGAATTCGCTTTTTGTGTTCAATTGCGACCTGTGCTCTTTCGACGACTTCGCGCACAAGTTCAGCTTCGGTGCTTGGGGCTGAAGCAATGATCTTTGCCCCAGGGTTGTTCGCAAGCACCTTCAACGCCTTGAGTGCTCGTCTCGAGACTGATTTCTCACTTACTTGGATCGCCGAAAGTCGTGAAGCGTCGAGTGTTCGAAGTACATCGTTGAGTGATGATTCAAGGAAGTGATCCGTGCTGGATTCACTGGAGAGTTCACCTACGGGAACTCCAAGAGAAGCAAGCGACTGCTGGGCAAAGCGATGAATTGTGGTGACTCGCACCTTTGAAATGTTGCTCAACGCGATTTGGAGTCGCGCTCGCTCTTTGTCGCAGTATTTCGATTCCTCACTTGGCAATGTCAACTCTGCTGCCACTGCGCTGCGAATTCGAGACCTCAACTCCGCAGCCGCGGCTCGGGTAAAGGTCACGACCACGATCTCGCCAGGTTCAATTTCTCGGTCAGCAAGACAATGGGTTACGAGCTGTTGGATGGTCCAGGTCTTGCCTGTACCCGCACTTGCTTCGAGTGCCCAATGAGATGCATCGGGTAAATCTTTTCGGTCAAAGGTGAATGCTGTGCTCATGATGACTGAGGTTTCGATTCAATGAGCGCAATACTGAAAAGATCAAACGGTGACCTAAAAGACTGCTCGAGCGTCTTGTGAATGGTCTTTCGACCTGATGGTGCGTTTTCTTTGCTGTTGATGTCATCAGCAGTGAGATGGGAAAACACGGCACGCCAATTCCTGTCCTTGAGATATTTCGAGCGTGGAGATCCCGAGTAGTCCGTTCCTCCCCAACCGTCCTCAGTGAGGTAATTCATCTTGAAGTTACCCGTGGCGTCAATCTCTACTTCTTGGATGTCGTAGGGAAGAGGAGAGGTGAGATTCCCTTCGAATAATGCAGCCAGGTCATCGAGGGTCTTCAGGGAATCAGCAGGACTTTCGGAGACAAGTCGGACCTGTTTGGTTTTCACACTTGGTTCAAAATCTGCGCCCTTTGTTGTTCCTGGTCGGTAAATGATGGTTAATGCAACTTTCGTCGCCGCCGGCATCGCCGCCCTCACGGCGAGAGCCTTCAGCCAGGCTCCTAAGAGCTTGTGAAATTTCATTGATGAGGTGATGACTTCAACAACGTGCAATTGACCTTCAATCTCGAAGACTTCGATTTGGTCAATCAGAACTGTCTGGCCAATTGGGAGAGTGATGCCGACCATCTGAGGTTTCGCTCCAGACGTAAAATCCATCCACTTTTCATAAAAGTCTTCAATTTCGTTCACCGTCTTTTCCAGCGGGAGGATTGGTTGAGGTGGAACATCACCACTTGCGGCCAAGGAAGTCAGCGCCAATCGGGAAAAGTCTTCTTCATGAGATTGTTTGTCACGAACAGTTGACCTGAACACCTCACCAACAGTCTTCGATTTCAGTCCACCGTTAAATTCTCCGTCGAGGCTGTCCGTACGTTCTTCTGCAAGGTTGGCGAGAAAGATCCCGAGTCCCCATCGAAGGTGACTCTTTGGAGGATTCTCGAGAAATGATCGAAGGTCTTTTGTGGACAGACTCGATGGAAGGTCAACATTGCTGCTCGTCAGTTCGAGATGTTCTGAGAACTTCTTCGGTTGTTGGTCGTTTCGCTGAGCCCCGATTCGCAGATCGGCAATCGCAACATCAAGTTCGCTGAAAGACCAAGCCTGCGTAAGTACCCCGATCTCTTTCAGGTGGCCAAACTCACCCGAGTCGGCGAAGTTTCGGGTGTCGAAACTTTGGCGAGGGTGCTGCACGACGCTGAAGAATCCATCAGTTCCATCGGATCTTGGGTCACTGAGCTCCAAGATCCCATCGAGAAACTCACTAAATGTGATCGCCGGATCGAGTTCCTCGCCGGTGGAAAGGTCGTGACTTGTTCGTAACACCGTCAGGCGTTCCGTGGTGGACAAGATCAACTCGCTTAATCGGCTTCTTGCGTCGTCGTTGGGAGATATTTCGCCATGTCGAGGTTCTCCCCTTCGCAAGTCATCCGCCTCGAGGTCTGGCCGCATGAACGCTCCGTCGTCGAAGCCGACGAGGTACGTCGCTTTGAAGCGAACCCAGCGGAGCGTGTCGGGTCCGGTGATGGTGATGCCGCCAGTAAACAGCGCACCGAGGCTTACCGTTGTGTCAAAAGCCTCATCAAGAAGTCGCGAGAAGTCCGAGAACGACAACGAACAAGTCTGTTCAGCGGCAACTTGTCGAAGAGCAGACAGTGATTGGCGAACTCGGTCCACTTGTCGATGTTCTGCTGAGTCTGGTCGAATCAGTTCATCGACAAGTTCGTCGAACCAGAAGAACCAGTCGGTGAGAGATTTTTCCTCTTCGGAGGTTTCGAAACTCTTGATCAGCAGATCAATGATTTGGGACAGGTTGCTCAACAGTTCAAACTTTGAACCTGGAATCTCGACCGGAAGCAATTCATCGACTGCTCGAAATGCCGGGTTCTCGACCATGAAGCCAAGTTGAAGGCGTTCGATCCCTTTTGACCAAGTGTTGATGTCGCCGAGTGCGGCGAGTCCAAACACCGCACGGTGCCTTGAGTTGAGGCCCCAACGCACTCCAGCGTCTTTGCTCCAACCGCTGAGGTACTCGTGATCTTCTGGGGCTAAGCGACGACGCCGGCTCACATCTGGCTCGGCCAAGAAACTGAGTACATCGCTTCTCGTGAATTGGCTTGACATGAGCCGAAGGAGGTGGCGAAGCGCTTGGAGGTGGAGTCCGTCGTCAGCCTTTGTGCTGTCGAAGATTTTGTAAGCAAGTGCTGGGTCGCCCGGCGTGGAAGCTCCGCGTCGAGATGGACCAAATGCTGTCCGAATGAGTGGCGAGAACAACTCAATGTCTGGACAAACGACCAACAGGTCAGATTCTGTCCAGTCGGGGTGCTGCAAAAGATCATGTCTGATGGCGTCACGGAGAACTTCTGCCTGGCGCTGAGGTCCGTAACAACGGTGCTCGATGATCGACGAATCGCCACCCGTTACGGGCTGCACCTCATCTGTCCTCAAGGTGTACTGCAGTCCTTGAAGCAAGGTCTGCGGTTGTTTCGGCATTTGGTGTTGACGATCAGCGAAGTCCTCGAGTTTGGCCAGTAACGGTGCGTTTGCCACCGGTGCTCCACCCCAAAGGCGAAGGAGCGTCGATGCAAACTCACTTGCACTTTGTTTCTCGTTTACTGAAACGTCGTGGAAGCCATCGACGAGATACGCAGTGCAGTCAATGTGCTTACTCAGTCGATGAAGTACCTCAATGAACCGTTCACCGCCTGGAAACGAGGTCAGCCCGAAAATACTGAGGCGATCCTTGACGGGAAGAATCTCGGGATGTGCATCCAAATAGTCAAAGGCTTCGTGGAAGCGCTCAGGAGGGCTCGCAATATTGAGTTCTTGGCGAACTGCCCGCCAGAGTGAGCGTTGGGCAAATTCTTCAGGGTCTGTTGGCGTTGTTGCATCATCAAGCCAACTGAGCACCATGTCGGGCCGCCACACGTGGTAGCGATCAAACAGGTCGGCGTAGTAGCGAGCTCGAGCCAACAGCACCGGGCTGTTTCCGGATTTGAGGAGTTTGACTGCAGTGTCGGTCGGGTGGCGTTGAGCCCAATCCAAAATGGCGAATTGAAGTTGAGGCAATGCCCAAGGATCGCGCTCAGTCTCGGTGGTTGCGGCGAGATGTGCATCGAGAACGCGGCCGCTCAATCGAGAGGGAAATTCGTGGAGCCAGTTGGCAACGATTCCGTCAGAGCATCCAGGTGTCGCTCCAATGTTCTTTGAGAGCTCTCGAGTGAGCCACTGCTTGGTGCCCGTAGAGGGTGTCACGATCCACTCGCGGGCCATTGCTCGCTCAAGTGGATCAACAATGTCGCGTTCAGCTTGCAGACGTTCTGTGAGGGCTTGAACCAAACTCGGATAGTCGTCTCTCAAAACAACGTGCAGCAAAGGTTCCCCTTGTGGGTTTGGGTATGAAGGTTGCGCTCATCTTCATCGTAGCAAGTGGGTCTCACAAACCCTTTGGTGAAAGTTCCGAGACGAGGGACTACGACGAGCTGCTCACGCCATTTCGTTCTCGAAGTTCGGCCTCGAGAACGAATTGATAGCCAAACATTGTTGGCCAGACCTTCATGAGCAGCCCACTGATGAAGCGGACTGGCTTGGCCATCACTCCGTGAATGCCAATGGCTGAAAGTGGCAAGCCGGTTGGCTTGGCACT
>CANGPX010000084.1 GCA_947456095.1 Acidimicrobiaceae bacterium | reverse complement strand
GGCGGCGGCGGCGGTGGCGGCGGTGGCGGCGGCGGTCAAGGCGGTGGCGGCGGTGACGGCGGCGGCGGTGGTCAAGGCGGCGGTGGCGGTGACGGCGGCGGCGGTGGTCAAGGCGGCGGTGGCGGTGGCGGTGGCGGCGGTGGTGGCACAACGCCAGTTGTGATTAATGGAACGACGCTTGCTCCCTATAACCCGAACGCCGACTTGTCTAAGGATCCCAAGGCGCGGAAAAAAGTTGTCAAAGCAATCTCGAGCATCGCGGCAATTGTTGCCATTGCCTCAGCAGCAGCAGCGGCAGCCACATCAGCGGCGACTGCAGCAGCAGCAGCGTCGGCAGGTGCAGGCGCGGCTGGAGCAGCAGGTGGAGCAGCAGGTGGAGCAGCAGGTGGTGGAGCCGCAGGTGGAGCCACAGGAGATAGGGCTTCTGGAGATCAACCTCTCGACGACGGCGGCGAGGAATCTGGCACTGAAGGGGAAGGTACGGAGCCACTCGACGAAGGCGGTGACGGCGGCGGTGGCGGTGACGGCGGTGGCGGTGACGGCGGCGGCGGTGAATTTGGAGAACCTGTCGAGCTTCCGGCCGAACCTGGAGCTGGAGAACACGCTGGCGCTGGCGCAAAGCCAATTCAGCCACTTGATGATGGCGGCGAAGAAGAAGAGTTAGGCAACCAGCCACTTGATGATGGCGGCGAAGACCAAGTAGCCAACCAGCCACTTGATGATGGCGGCGAAGAAGAAGAAGAGCTTCCTGACAGCGATGGAGGTCTCGGTGGCGAGTAGTTGGGGTGTGCAGCGATGACAATTGGGGGAATGGATGGGGGTGGGGCCCACGCTCACGTGGGGGCCACCTATCATGACGTACCCGACGCACCGAATGAATCAACGATTGACGTCGATCTCGAGGTTCACGAAGCCAACCGTAGGAGAGCTTTCATTGAATCAACTACTCCGAAAGGTGGTGATAAGGGCAAGATATGGCGGCGCTTCGGCTTCTTGGCTGGAGATGAGTTCTACTACCGTTCTCCTTCGGTGCTTTCGAAAGCCACTCCGATGTTCTCGTTTGCCATCGTTGATGGGCGCTACAGCCAGGCAATGTTTGGCAATGCATCGTTTCTTCTTCCCCTGCTTGGATTGATTGCTGGTATTGCTGCATCAATAGAGGTCGCCGGCAACGCTCTGCCACCACATCTGTTCTTGTTCGCTGCGATTCTCGTCTTAGGAATTTTGAGTGGATTTGCTGGATTACTTGGCTATGGTGCATTCCTCGTTGGAGCCATTGCAACGGGACATTTCACCAATGAGCATGAAATCGTGACGCTCTTCGTACTTGGGTGCAACTGGTTTGCCGGCCCCCAACTTGCTCAGCGACTACGTCCGCTCAAGGCTCACCATGATCACGTGGGATGGAATCGCTGGTGGCACCAGCTTGCTGATGTCGGCTTTATCGTGATCATGTCGGCCTTTATCATGGGCAAATTTTGCCTTATTTACCCTCTCGTCACTGGTTACGAAGTAGAAATTGCCCTACATGAAGAAGAGATTTGGCTCGTCGTGATTGTGGCCTACTTGCTTCGATTAAGCCTGCAAACAGTGGCTCGGGAGTGGTTTTCGCGCCGTATGGCGCAAGTTGAGCCAAGGCCATTAGCTCATCGCAATAAGTGGATTGATCTCTTCTTTTTGACTGTCGTCCAACTGACCATCGTTTACTTGGCGCTCAATATTGCGGTGGGCGATTGTTGGCAACTTTGGATCATTGTATTGACCTATACCTTAATGATGACGGTTGAGCGGATGAGAAGGGAATTTCCTTTCATTACGTGGCTTCATCGAATTATTCCTCTCGGTGTGGCACGTATTGTCCTCGTGGTCATACTTGGACAACTGTCGGCAAAATACTTCTTAGGGCATGGCTACAACACAGCTCAGTCACTGACGGCGATGATCTTCATTGTGGTAGCTGGAGCCCTCTTCTTGCTTACGGGACTTGGCAAAGTTCGTGGAGAAAAGTGGGGAGATCATCACGTTTGGAAGTTCTTCGGCGCTGCGATCATGGTGACCTTGATGCTCTTTGGAGCCGGAGTCATCACACTCATTTGATTTCACATCACGGTGGCAACGTGGCCTTTGAGATGCTTGAAGAAGCACTCCACACTTGCCAGTGAGAAATTCTGGCCACAGTTACTGGCTAATAGTGCGTTAGCGAGTGGAAACGGTGACGGTGTCTTTGCCTGAACGAAGTACTGCACCGGGCAGTGCTCCTGTTGGCTGACCATTGATAAGAATCTCGGTGCCATTGACGAGCACTCGAACAACGCCGATCGATTCAGCCACGAGCCGAGGTGACTTCCCAGGGAGATCGTCAACGAGGCGAGCTTGCTTGCTATCAACGGTTTCGGGGTCGAAGATGAAGACGTCGGCCACGTTGTCAACCTTCAACACACCACGGTCATGGAGTCCAAAAAGTTCAGCTGGTTGTTTGGTCATCATGGCAACCGCACGCTCAACCGAAACCAATTTCCGTCCGCGAAGACAGTCAGCTAGAAACGCGGTTGGGTAATTCGCTCCACACATGCGGTCAAGGTGTGCGCCAGCATCTGAGCCACCAACCATGGCTCGGGGGTCGTTCCACGCATCAGCACGCATTTTCCACGTGTCGTCATCGCCATCAGTTGGCTTTGGCCAAATGACGGTGCGCAGATCGTCGGCAATCACAATGTCAAGCAACGTGTCAAAAGGGTCAGCTCCACGCTCTTCAGCGATTTCTGACACTGCTCGCCACTCCACGCCTTGGTTTGCCTCGCTGAAGGTATCGCCAATGATGTAGCTGCCCCAGCCGCTTAGGCGACGAAAAACGCCTGCCTCTTTGGATTTAGCCAACTCGTTTAACTTTGCCCGCACACCTGGGCTCTTCAAGGCTTCAATGCGCCATTCGATTGGCAGTTGCATGATGGGCTGCCAACCCGGAATGAGAAATAGTGCGCAATGGTTCTTGAAACTCATATTCATGGGTACGAGTGTTGGCATGGTGAGGGCCACAATTTTGCCGCCACGAGCAGCAGCGCGGTCAGAAACCTCGAGCTGGTGTGCGGTCTTTTCGGGAGAGCGAGAATCCACCGTTAAGAGGTTCCAGTTGAGAGGGCGATTCGCCGTGGCGGTGAGATCGGCCATCAACTCTTTTTCATCTTCGTCCAAGTTGTCGAGACATCCTGAGGTGATGTACTCAAGCGTGGTTCCAGGGTGTGCTTCAACAACCTCAGCAAACGCAAGCATCTCTCGACGGTCGGCGTAACGCGAGGTGATTGCCTTCCCGTCACCATCTGAGTGAGTCCGCGACTGACTTGAAGAAAAGCCAAGTCCGCCAGCTTGAATTGATTCCGCCAGAAGTTGGCGCATTTGCTCCAACTCTTCATCACTGGCTACTTCTTGGCCACGGTGCTCGCCCATGACTTTGCGGCGAATGGCGCAGTGCCCAACAAGGAAACCTGCGTTGACTCCGAGTTTTCCTTCTAGGGCAGCTAGGTACTCACCGAACGATTCCCACGTCCATGGCACGCCTTCGGCCAGCGCGACGAGCGGCATGCCTTCGACTTTGGCCATCATTTCGGAGATGTAGGTGACATCCTTTTTGTCAATGGGAGCAAGGGTGAAGCCACAGTTTCCTCCAATGATGGTGGTGACGCCATGGAAATTCGATGGTGAAGCACTCGGGTCCCAGAACAGTTGTGCGTCGTAGTGAGTGTGGGGGTCGACAATTCCAGGGGCAACGATCAGCCCGGTCGCGTCAAATTCGCGCGTTGCCTCGCCGTCAATTGCTCCAATGGCGGCAATGCGACCATCTTTGATTGCTACATCGGCGACCACTCCAGGCGTTCCTGTGCCGTCAATTACCAGTCCACCTCGGATGATGTAGTCGAACATGGTCCCCTCCTCGTCACGTAGTGCTCTCAATCTAGTGAACCTGGGCCGAGGGCTCAGGTTGAGGTGTTTACGAGCGGTCAATTCTCTGCGAGGCTCTAGGAAAACCTTGAGAATTGAGGACGCAATGGATCGGGTAAACGACCAAGTGGTGTTGGCGGAACGCCCGACGACCATTCTTGAGGCCTCGACGACTCGCCTCGAGTCAACCTCTGCGCCGCAGCCTCAAGAGGGCGAAGCCCTCGTTGAGGTTGGCTACCTTTCTATTGATCCAACCATTCGCACCTGGATGGACGATGCCCCGGGATACCTTCCTCCCATTGGCATTGGCGAAGTGGTGCGCTCTGGTGGCATTGGCACCGTGGTTGAATCGAACAACTCGCGTTACAACGTAGGCGACCTCGTCTTTGGCACTGTTGGCTGGCAGCGTTACTGCATTGCGGGTAAAGGCAGCCAAGCCATGACTGTGATTCCAGCAGGTGTTGACCCATTGCTTGCGATCAATGTGTTGGGAGTCACGGGATTAACGGCGTATTTCGGCATGACCGATGTCGGTCACATTCGCGAAGGCGATGTCGTGGTGGTTTCTGGCGCGGCTGGTGCGACAGGGTCGAGTGCTGGCCAAATTGCCAAGATCCTCGGAGCCAAAACCGTTATTGGCATTGCTGGATCTAACGAGAAGTGTGCACTGCTCACGAGTGAACTTGGTTACGACGTTGCCATCAATTACAAGACCGACAACGTGGCTGCTGCGCTGAAGGAGGCAGCTCCAAAGGGCGTGGACTTGTTCTTTGACAATGTTGGCGGCGAGATTTTGGACATCGTGTTGGCACAACTTGCCATGCGTGGACGAGTCGTACTGTGCGGAGCAATTTCGCAATACACAACCCCTGGTCGCCCAAAGGGTCCGGCCAACTATCTCAACCTCATCATCAAGCGTGGCTCGATGGAAGGATTCATCATCTTGGACTACGCCGACCGTTACGGCGAAGCACAAGGTCAACTCCTCACTTGGCTACTTGAGGGCAAACTGCATCACGCTGAACATGTCCTCGACGGACTGGACCGTGCGCCCGAAGCGCTCAATTTGCTGTTTACCGGTGGGAACACCGGCAAGGTCATTGTTCGACTCTGAGATGACCGTGGCCGAGCACATACCCGCTGCAAGGTGGACGTCAAAGCCAATTCTGGCATTGGCGTTGTTTACCTTCGCGGCCGGATTTGGCTCGTTTGGCGCGGTGGCCTCCCTCGGTGAAGTGGCACGCGCCTTTGGCCATGCAGTCCACGGCACCTCGGTGGCAGACCAAATGGGTTTGTCTGGATCAATTCTTGGACTTGGACTCGCGATTTTGCGCCTCGCGTCACTACTTGGTCTTCCCCTCGCGGTACTGGCTGACCATTTCGGCCGGCGAGCCACGCTCATTACCTATACCGCCGCCGGCCTCGCCTGCACAGTTGCAGCGGCAGCGAGTCCGAACTACTGGGCGTTTGTTGCCATCTTTGCTCTCGGTCGACCAATGCTGACCGCAGCAGTTTCCATTTCGCACGTGGCTGGAGCTGAACTCACAAACGCAAATGGCAGGGCAAGTTCACTGGCGCTCATTACAGGCAGTTACGGCATTGGTGCTGGTGGGGCAGCGCTCGTACACACTGCCCTTCGAGGCTCAAATGGCTTTCGCTACCTGTTCTTGATGGCGATCATCCCCCTGTTGATGATTTTGGCGCTTCGACGTCACGTCGTTGAGCCCGAGCGCTGGCAACGCCCAACTCAATGGAGTCACGCGATCTTGGGTCACGTCGAATCCGCTCAGCGTCGGAGACTCTTGACCGTCTTAGGATTTACCTTTGGACTCTCGATGATCTCAGGACCGGCCAATGGTTATGTCTTTCTGTACGCCGACAACGTGGTGAATGCCTCGTCGGGACTGGTCGCCACCATGGTGGTCTTGTCCTCAGTGACGGGGTTCGGCGGGCTCCTTCTTGGGCGCTACTGCGCTGATCGCTTTGGCCGAAAGCCCGTGCTGGGGCTTGCGCTGCTGGCTCTTGTCGCGGCAAGTCTGCTCGTGTACGAGGGGAGGTCGATTGGGCTGTTCCTTGGGTACTTGTGTTCTGTTGGTGCCGCAGGGGCACTCGCACCAGCTGGTACGGCGTTTTCCAATGAACTGTTTCCAACAGAGGTGCGTGCGTCGGTTGCTGGTTGGAATATTGCCGCAGGTGTGACCGGTTCAGTAGCGGGCCTTCTTGCCTTTGGTGGCCTGGTTGATCACTTCGGCAGTTTCGCTACCGCATCGCTCGTGACCTTCATTCCGCCACTTTTGATCTTGGTACTCCTTCGCCATCTCCCCGAAACCAAGGGAAAAGAACCAGAACAATTGTGGCCGAGTACCGCAGAAGTCGCCTGAGCGTTAACGAAGTCGAAGCGTTGCGGTCACGGGAAGGTGATCTGACCCAATGTCGGCCAGAACCTTCCCGCTGTTGATGGCAATGGCCTTGCTGACAAGGAGATGATCAAGTTGACTGTGCGGTCTCCACGCTGGCCAAGTTCGACCCCGCACCGCTCGGCGAACTCCGCGAACTTGAGCAATCACTGGTGGTCCCCAGTTATTCATGTCGCCACCAACAACAAGGGGTCTCGTCGCTACCCCTAAGGCCTTCAGTTGTTGGTTGAACTGATTGAAGTGAAAGACGCTGCCATAGGTGAGGTGACTCATGTGGACGCAGATGACTGTGACCTCTGTTCCTTCAAGGTCAAGCGTGGCAACAAGTGGACGGCGATGCGAGCGATCGCGGCGAAGGTAGGGGAGCTCCAAGACTGAGCTCGAGGTAATGGGAAACCGACTGAGAATCGCTGTCCCCCAAGCACCTTTTTCAGCTTGCTGATAGTGGGGTCGCGCGGCCAATGATGGTGGCAACTGCTTGACCGAGTCGAAATAGAGAGAGTGATCGTGGCCCAAAAAGCCCTTCTTCGATAACCATTTTTCTGATGCTTGTGGATTCTCGTGACCTCGCCGCCCAGTTGCGTAGGTGGTCTCGACCAAGTGCATGCCCGTTTTGGTGGCAATTTCACTGGCAATGCTTTGAGCCCCTTCAGGCGTCCAGTTCTCTTGGATGAGCAAGACGTCAGTGGTGAACTCAGCACACTGGTCAACGGCCGTAAATTTGCGGCCCCATCCATCAATCCCAGCATGGAGGTTAACCGTCGTTACCGAGAAAGTTCGTGACATCGACCAAAGGCTACGCTCGTTCTGTCTTGCACATGACGCAGACCTAGGGTGAACAAATGCGCCTTGGAGAATGCGATCCTCGAGAACTCGGTTCAGACGAGCTTGGTCAACTGCTCGCTCAAGAAATTGAGTCCTTTCACCCGACGACCACTCGAGCAAGACAAGCAAAGCAAGAAGCGCTGGCAAAGATTGGAACCCTCGTCCACCCAATGGATGAGTTGGCTAACCCCGTGCATGTCACCGCATCTGGCTTCGTCATGAGTCGCCGAGGGGTTTTGCTCCATGAGCACAAGTCGCTCAAGATGTGGCTGCAACCAGGAGGCCACATCGAACCAGGTGAATGGCCACCAGATGCGGCGTTGCGAGAAGCGCGTGAAGAAACCGGGCTCCATTGCGTCCACGTCAGCACTGAACCAATGCTCGTAAGGGTCGATGTTCACCCAGGTCCACGAGGACACACACATCTCGATCTTGGCTACTTGTTGACCTGTCATCCACACGACCCTCAACCTCCGGTCGGAGAGAGTCAAAACGTCTCGTGGTTTGCTCTCGAGATCGCCAAGGACAGGTGTGCCGCTGACCTGATTGAATTCATGGACGTCTTGGAAGCACACTGGAATGGACTAGATCGTGCGGTGAGGGAAGGTGTGCTCGAGGCCTAAGATTGCTTCGTGACCAACGAGACGCCGAGCCAGCCCTTTCAAGCCCTCGCAGCGTTGCAAAGACTCGATACCGAACTCCATCAGTTGGTGCATCGCCGGGGGAATTTGCCCGAAGCCGCCGAGCTCCAAGAGCTCCAGCGCATCCAAGGCGACCTCCAAGCGGCTCAAGCGCACCTTCAGGCGGCGAACACTGATCTCATGGCCCGTCAAGAAGAAGTGGCAACGTCAATTGCGCGACAGGTGCAACGCCATCACGAACTCGAGCGTCAGATGCAGACCTCAACCGGGGTTGCATCACGAGACCTAGCAGCTATGGATGCAGAACTCCATCGCTTGGCCGAACATCAGCGAAACTTAGAAGACGAGGAGTTGTTGCTGCTTGAAGAAGCAGAACCACTCGATGAACAATTGGCTGAAATGGACGCGAAGTTGAGCGAAATCGGCACGGCACTCGACGATGTGCGAGACCGTGGTCGAAAGGCCGTCGCCGAAATCGATGCACTGAGAAAAGAGCGAGAAGGTGACCGAGCAGGGCTCGTTGCCGCGATCCCGCCAGAGCTGGCCCAAACCTACGACCGGATTCGGGCCAAGGTTGGTGCTGTTGGCGTTGCTCGCCTCCAAGGCCACCGATGCAATGGCTGCAGTTTGGAGCTGCCTGCAGTCGAAGTCGATCGAATGTCCAAGCTCGAAGTCCAAGACCTCTCAACGTGCGACCACTGCGGTCGAATCTTGTTGCGTCCGGATCAATTGCGCTGACATGTTGCATCTCGTTCGTCATGGTCAATCAACCGCAAATGCAGCCTCACTGTTGGCTGGACAAATTGATGTTGAACTCACTGACCTCGGTCGCCGCCAAGCACAAGCCGTAAAGGCCCTGCTTGGCGAGGTGGGTGAAGTGCGATCTTCGTCGCTGAAGCGCGCTCAAGACACTGCACAGCTTGCGATCCCACACCGTGAAGCATCAATTGATGATCGCTTCATTGAGGTTGACTATGGACGCTTTGACGGCATGGCGCTCGCTGAGATTCCTCGGGAGTTTTGGTCAGCGTGGCGAGAGGATCCACACTTCACCCCAGAAGGCGGTGAGTCGCTCTCGGCGGTGCGCCAGCGAGTGAGCGATGCATTAGAAGAACTCTTCTCCGTCAAGGGTGAAGGCGCGCGTTGTGAAGATGGTTCACTGGTCATTGTCAGTCATGTCTCACCAATCAAGGCCGCAGTTGCCTGGGTGCTTGGAGCAAGCGACGACGTGGTGTGGAAGATGCATCTGTCAAACGCCAGTGTGACGACGATTGGCATGGGCCCAACGGGTCCCGTGCTTCACACGTTTAACCACCTTCCAGGAGTCGTGCAATGACCACTCGAGAACCTTGGCTTTTTGATGACGAGGACCTCATCGCGACGCACCAGCGCACCATTGAGATGGTGGCCTACGACACGACTGACACCTTTCAGCTGCGGGGTCGACTCCGTGACGAGCGTCCGTGGGCTGATGGAGTGGTGTCTGTTTCCACACTGC
>CANGPX010000083.1 GCA_947456095.1 Acidimicrobiaceae bacterium | reverse complement strand
GCTGCTTGGCAAGGTGAACTCAGACCTTGTGGCGGCCATCAATGTCCATGGTCCACTTGCCGTTGGTCTCTCTGGTGCTGATGCCAAGTTGATCACGGCAGCTGCGACTCATCCAGAACTCGGATTTGTTGGCTCAGTTGAAGCGGTCGACACCACCATTGTTCGCCAACTTTGTGACCAGGGCCTCATCCCGGTCGTTGCCACCATTGGCGCTGACGCCTCGGGTCAGCAGTACAACATCAATGCCGACACGGTGGCTGGCGCGCTCGCTGCGGCACTGAAGGCCGAGAAGCTCATCATGTTGACTGACGTTGCTGGGCTGCGGAGCAATCCGGACGATCCTGACTCAACGGTTAGTCGGGTGACGGTGGCAGAGCTTCAAGGCTTTGTTGCCTCCGGTGCCGTTGTTGGCGGCATGGTGCCAAAGGTCGAAGCCTGCATCCACGCGGTGCGTGGCGGCGCCAAGGCTGCGCACTTGCTCGATGGGCGAGTCCCACATGCGGTCTTGGTGGAACTGTTTACTGATGGCGGAATTGGAACGATGGTGCAGCCATGACCACGCATTTAATGGGGAACTACGGACCAAAACCACGGACGTTCGTGCGCGGCGAGGGATCGATCCTGTTTGACACTGAAGGTCGCAGTTATGTCGACTTTCTCTGTGGGATCGCGGTGACTTCGCTTGGTCATGCCAACCCGGTCGTGACCGAAGCCATTGCCACACAGGCGGCAACGCTCAGTCATGTGTCGAACCTGTTCGGCAATACTTTGGCTGAAGAAGTGGCAGTCTCCATTGACCGGTTGATCTCACTTCCCGGCGAGCCGCTGAACGGACAGGTGTTCTTCGCGAACTCTGGGACAGAAGCCAACGAAGCGGCATTCAAGTTGGCTCGCAAATTCCACGGTGGCGAGCGTCCGAAGGTGGTGTCGACCTGGAACTCCTTTCACGGCCGCACCATGGCCTCGCTCGCTGCCACCGGTCAGCCAGCCAAGCACGTTGGTTTTGCTCCACTGCCGGCTGGTTTTAGCCACGTCGCGTTTGGCGAACTCTCGGAGATGGAAGCAGCACTGAGTGACCGAGAAGTTGGTGCGGTCCTGGTTGAGCCAATCCAGGGTGAAGGCGGCGTGATCGTTCCAAGTTCTGATTACCTGAGCGGGCTTCGAGCGTTGTGTGACGAGACGGGAACCCTGCTCATCTGTGATGAAGTCCAAACCGGCTTTGGTCGAAGCGGAAAGTGGTTCGCCTCAAGTGGCGCCCACGTGTTGGCCGACATTGTGACGATGGCGAAATCCCTCGGCAATGGAATGCCGATTGGTGCTTGTTGGGCCAAATCTGAAGTCGCCGCCGCGTTTTTGCCCGGCGACCATGGTTCGACCTTTGGTGGACAACCCTTGGCACTCGCGGCAGCACGGGCAACCATTGCCGAACTCGAACGCATCGATGCACCAGCAGCCGCGCTGCGTGCCGAAGCCATCATCACCGAAAAGCTCTCACACGGCGTGCCTGGCATTGTGGCGCTCCGTGGATCTGGGCTCCTGCTTGGTGCACAACTGAGCGTGCCGGCCGGAGACGTCGTAACCGCAGCGCTTGAGCGAGGGCTCATTTTGAATGCGGTTCGACCCGACACGATTCGCATTGCTCCACCACTCAACATCACTGATCACGACCTCTACCTCGGACTTGACCGCTTGAGCGAAGCCCTCACTGCAGTCGTAGGAGCGACGAAATGACACGGCACTTCCTTGAAATCTCTGACTTAAGCGTCGATGAGCTCCACAAAGTACTCAACCTCGCCTTGCAAGCGCCGCAACGAATCTTGGCCGGCAAAGGCGTAGCACTGCTGTTCGAGAAGCCATCTGCTCGGACTCGTCATTCGTCGGAGATGGCGGTGGTGCAACTTGGTGGTCACCCAGTCACGGTCAGTGCGGCGGAAGTTGATCTTGATCGCAGGGAGACCGCCGAAGACGTGGCACGCACCTTTGCGCAGTACCACGAGGTCATTGGCGCACGAGTGTTTGACCACAAGGTGCTCCTGCGAATGGCGGCAGCACTTGACGAAGCCAACTTCGAGGTACCAATTGTGAATTTGCTCTCCGACGTTGCTCACCCCTGTCAAGCAGTCGCCGACGTGCTGACCTTGCAAGAGGCCTTTGGAGCTGATCTCACTGGCAAGACGGTGACCTACGTTGGCGACGCCAACAACGTGACGAAATCTCTGGCCTTGGCACTCGTCGCCATGGGCGTTGAGGTTCGCATTGCTGCACCGGTTGGCTATCAGTTCGATGCCACGGTGTTGGCCGAGATTGCCGCATATGCCGTCGAAGCCGGCGTTGGTGGGTCAGTGGTGCAAAGCAATGACGTGAGCACCCTGGCCGATGGCACTGATGCTTTTTACACCGATGTATGGACCTCTATGGGTCAAGAGGCAGAAGCCGAACAGCGGCGTCATGACTTGGCCGACTACTCCGTCAGCGAAGCATTGCTCGAGAGGGCACCAGGTGCGGTCGTGCTCCACTGTCTCCCCGCGCACCGTGGTGAAGAGATTGAAGCCTCGGTGCTTGAGTCAGCGCAATCACTCGTGTGGCGGCAGGTCTTTCATCGCAGAACCGCCATGATTGGTATCTTGCAGTTCGTCCTCGGCGAGGTTGGTGGGAAGTGAAAGTCACCAAGCACCAGCGCCAGCACCGCATTGCCGCTCTGCTTGAGTCAGAGGTGGTGTCGAGCCAGCCACAACTGGTCGAAATGCTCCAGGCCCATGACATCGACGCCACACAAGCAACGGTGTCGAGAGACCTCGTAGAACTCGGAGCGGTGAAAGTTCGCCTCCCTGGAGGTGTGCGGGCCTTTGTGTTGCCCTCTGAACCAAGCGAGCAAGTTGCTCCTACTGATCACCTCCGGCGAGTGCTCAACGAATGGGTGGTTGAGGTCTCGTATTCCCTCAATCTCGTGGTGGTGCGAACCCCACCGGGCTGTGCCCACGTCGTTGCCGCGGCACTTGATCGCTCCGGGCATGCCGGAATGCTCGGTACGGTGGCCGGCGATGACACGATTTTGGTCATCGCAACCGAAGACATTGGTGGCCAAGGACTGGCTGAAGAATTGAAGACCCTTGCCGGCATTGCTGGCACCAAGAACGCAAACAAGACCTCAAACAAGAACTCAACGAAGGAGCAATGACATGGCAAAGCGCGTGGCACTGGCATATAGCGGCGGACTCGACACCTCAGTAGCGGTTCGGTGGCTCAGGGAGGAATATGGCGTTGAAGTGGTTGCTGTGGCCGTCGATGTTGGCCAAGGTGGAGAGTCTTTTGAAGACATCACCGCTCGCGCCCTCGCTGCTGGCGCAGTTGAAGCAGTGGTCGTTGACGCTCGCGAGGAATTGGCTGCAGATTTCTGTTTTCCTGCCATTGCCGCGAACGCTCGCTATGAGGGCAAGTACCCGCTCGTGTCCTCGCTTTCGCGCCCGGTCATTGTGAAACACCTTGTTGAACAAGCCCGCCTCTTCGGATGTGATGCCGTGGCCCATGGCTGCACGGGCAAGGGCAATGACCAAGTTCGCTTTGAGGTTGGCACGAGAGCGCTGGCGCCTGAGTTTGAGATCTTGGCTCCAGCTCGGGTGTGGGGGCTCACTCGAGAAGACTGTGTGGCGTTGGCTGCGAAGTGGGAAATCCCGATTCAGCAGACGAAGGAAAAGATCTACTCCATTGACGAGAACCTCTGGGGTCGTGCCATTGAATGTGGACGCATTGAAGACCCATGGCACACCACGCGCCTTGAGCCCTTCACGCTGACGCAAATCACCGAACAAGGACCCATAGAGGTCATCATTGGTTTCGAACAAGGTCGCCCCGTCACCATTGATGGTGTTGCCTACAGTCCAGCCGACATGATTGATCGCATGAATACCATTGCCGGCTCAACGGGATGCGGGCGACTCGACATGGTGGAGAACCGTCGAGTTGGGATTAAGAGTCGTGAGGTGTACGAAGCACCTGGAGCACTCGCGCTCATTGCTGCACACAGCGACTTGGAAGACTTGACCTTGGAGCGCGACGTTGCGCACGAGAAGCTGCGTTTGGAGCCTCGTTGGGCCGAACTTGTCTACGACGGCATGTGGTTCTCGCCCCTCAAAAACGCTCTTGACGCCTTCATTGCTGAAACTCAGCGCTTTGTCACTGGTGAAGTTCGGATGACCTTTGAAGCCCCTGGTGTCATGCGGGTCGATGGTCGCAGGAGCCCCGTTGCGCTCTATGACTATGAACTTGCCACCTACGACGCGGCCGACACCTTCCGTCACCAAGACGCAGAAGGTTTTGTCCGCCTCTGGGGTCTTGGTATTTCAACCTGGGCCAAGCGTCACGGAGCAGAGCCAGGGTCAAGCAAGTGACCCTTTGGCATGGTCGCTTCAGTGGTGGCATGGATGATGCCATGGCGGCGTACACCGTGAGTCTTCCCTTTGACCGCGAACTGGCCAAAGAAGACTTAGAAGGTTCGCGTGCACATGTGCAAGGCCTTGTCCGTGTTGGCCTCTTGACGAGCGAAGAAGGCGAAAGTCTGCTCTCAGCGTTGTCAACGGTTGATGAGGAATTGACCAGCCAAGTCTTCGTGTTTGATCCAAGCGACGAAGACATCCACACAGCAGTTGAGCGTCGAGTGACCGAGCTTGCTGGCCCAACAGGGGCGAAGTTGCACACCGGTCGCAGTCGCAATGACCAAGTGGCAACGGACTTGCGCCTTTGGACCAAGCGCAACTTGAGCCTCGTTGTGGTCGATGTCTTGGAGTTCTGTCAGATCTTGCAAGAACGGGCCACCGCTGCGGGGGAGACCTACTTGCCTGGTTATACCCATGTGCAGCGAGCGCAGCCTGTGCTGCTTGCGCATCATTTCTATGCCCATGGCTGGTCGCTGCTGCGAGATGTTGATCGCCTGCACGACTGCCTGAAGCGTCTTGATGTCTCGCCACTTGGAGCAGGGGCGTTAGCGGGTTCTTCGCTGCCACTCGACCCGGACTACACGGCGTCGCTCCTTGGCTTTGCGGCAAGATTTGAGAACTCAATGGATGCAGTCTCTGACCGAGATTTCGTCGCCGAAGCATTGTTTGTGCTCGCCATGATTGGTATTCACCTGTCTCGCATGGGTGAAGAACTCGTGCTGTGGTCGAGCGAGGAGTTCGGATTTTGCACTCTCGATGATGGCTTTGCTTCTGGGTCGTCGATGCTGCCGCAGAAGAAAAATGCCGATGCAGCCGAGCTTGCTCGAGGCAAAACTGGTCGCCTTGTTGGCAATCTGACTGGTCTGCTCGTCACGCTCAAGGGCCTGCCCTTGTCGTATAACCGAGATCTCCAAGAAGACAAAGAACCGTTGTTTGATTCAGTCAATCAAGTGCGACTCGGGCTTCGGGCCATGGGTGGTGCGTATGCGACGTTACAAATTCATGACGCCGTGATGCAGCGTGCAGCAGATGGGGGAGCAATTGCTGCCATTGATCTGGCCGAGTATCTCGTTGTTCACGGCACGCCGTTTCGTGAAGCGCACGCGATTGTGGCCGATCTCGTGCGTCGCAGCATTGATGACCACTCGGAGTTGAGTGAACTGGTGAACTTGAGCGAACACTTTGGCGAGGATGCGGCCGCGTTGTTGCTTCCTGGAGTCGCCGTTACCCGTCGAACAACTCCAGGTGGGGCTGGCCCAAAGCCAGTGGCAGAGCAAGCCGTTCGTTTTGCTGAGGCGTTGCAAGCAGCTCAGCGCCCACGCTGATTGGTCCTTGATTCTTCCTCTCGCAAGGTAGATTGAGGCGACACCGAGGGGAGCGCCCGAGTCAATGAGTCAAGACCAAGCGACGCTCCAACCAGTAGCACTCGAGGAGCGTCTCCTTCTTGGCTGGTCGTTTCGCCGGTGGCTACTCGCAGTCGTGGCGCTTGCGGCAACCGTGCAGGCAATCATGTTGGCGTCGGTGTGGACGTGGACCTTTCGCAATGGCGATGCGTGGTTTTATCAAGGCCAAGCAAGTCTCAATGCTGAAGGTCACTGGTTTGTCAGTCCTTACCGGTATTTGCAGTGGGTCTTCCAAACGCCAAGTCAGCATCCGATCTATGTACCTTCTGCGAGTCATCCGCCGCTGACTTCAACCCTGTTGACCTTTGCCAACTGGATGGGCCTCACCACCTTTCGAGAGCACTCGATTTTCTTAAGCGCTCTTTTTGTGGCGACGGTGGCGCTGGTCGCCATTGCCATCAAGTTGACCGGTGGACCAAAGGTTGCCCTTGTTTCGGCTGGCCTTGTTGCCACCTCGCCATATTTGTTCGTGAATCCTTCGACCAACTTGGCTGAAACAGCAGTCTTGTTGACCGTTGCGCTTCTGCTCGTAGCGCTGTTTCGCCTGATTGAGAAACCTGGTCCATGGCGAGCAGTGCTCGTTGGTGCAGCAGCTGGTCTTGGAGCTCTTTCTCGGTCCGAACTTGCCATGGTGGTCGCGACAGTCGTTGCTCCAACGGTGTGGTTTGCCGTCAAGGTGCCATGGCGAAATCGCCTCCTGCTTCTTGGCGCAGCTGCCATTGGATTTGTTGGCGTCACTGGCCCGTGGCTCATTCGCAACCAGACAACGTTCGCAAAGTCGGTGTGGTTCTCCGATCAACTCGGCATCACGCTGATCGAGGACAACTGCCCAAAGACGTATTCGGGCTACTACATGGGCTGGCAATGGATTGCTTGCGGTCTGGTCGTGAACCACCCACAACTCGAAGCGTTGACGGTGTTGTCTGGTGATCAAGGGGTTGAAGTTGGACAAGGGGCAAACCAAGATCTCCAGCGCTGGACGGGCAGAGTTGTGGCCGAAACCAGCGATTCGTTCACCATTTCCGTCAACGGTGCCAATGCCGCGGCAAAGCTCTGGCACAACCCAGCCGGGGAAGGTCAACCGGTGCCGTTCGCGCTGACGAAGGCAACCGCTGGCCAAGAAGTGGTCCATGTTGGCAGATCGGTGACCGTCGAGTCGATGTTGCTCCAACCCCTCGATGAATCCATTGCCGACCTTGCCTACAAAAAGGTTGCGATGGCCTACATCAAGACCCACAAACTGCGCGCACTAGAAGTTGCCGGTATTCGGGTGCTGCGAGTGTGGAATCTGTACGCACCAAAATCCCAAGTCATGTTCGACTACCAAAGCGCACGACCACACGTCGTGTCGTGGCTTGGACTTGGGGTGTATTACCTGTCTCTGCCGCTGGCCATTGTTGGCGGTCTTGCCCGACGGCGACGTGGTCTTACCAATGCTCCGTTCATTGGCCTCATCGTGACGGCTTCGCTTGCCGTCATGACAACCTTTGCCAATGGGCGTTACCGGGTTGAAGGTGATTTGGCCATTTCCATACTCGCTGCCTTTGGGATTTTGGAACTGATGAGACGCTGGCGACGTCGTCGCACAGGCGAAACTTCGCAACAATGACCACGCAAGTGGAAGAACGCATGGACCCTGAAGCCACGCGACTCGCGTTTTCGTGGACCTTTTCTCGCTGGCGCTTGACGGTTGTGGCCATCGCCGCCTTCGTGCAAGCCATTTCGCTGTGGTCTGTTTGGGGCTGGTCGTATCGCAATGGCGATGCGATCTACTACCAAGGTCAAGCAACGCTCAACACCAGAGGCCATTGGTTCATGGACTACGCCGACTACCTGCGTGGCCTGGGCCAAGGTCAAGAAATCTTTCACCCGACCGCAACCCACCCACCCCTCACTTCAGTGCTGTTCACCTTGTGCGACTGGCTGAACCTCACGAGTTTTCGCTCGCACAGTGTGGTGCTCGCAATGATCTTTGTTGCCGCGGTATTCCTCGTCATGGCAGTGATGCGAGACCTTGTGGGCGAAGGTACTGGTGTTGTTGCAGGACTCCTTGTTGCTTGCAATCCCTACTTGGTGGTGAACCCGGGCAGCGGCCTCGGCGAGACCTTGGTGATGGCGCTCGCAATCGTGCTCATGTGGTTGGTCGTTGGCTTATGGCGCACTCGCCAAGTTCGCTTCGCGCTTGGAACGGGAGCCGTGGTGAGTCTCTGTGCGCAAACACGATCAGAGCTCATGTTGTTGTTGATCGTGTTGGTCGTTCCCGCACTCGTACTTGTCGGGAAAGGTCAACGCTTTGAGCGTCTTCGCTTAGCAGCAGCGGTGTTCACCGCATTTGTTGCCCTTTCTGCTCCGTGGGTAATCCGCAATCAATTGACCTTTACGAACTCGGTGTTCTTCTCCGATGAGTTCGGGACAACGCTGGCTGATTCAAACTGTCGAGCGACGTACTACGGAGATCAGTTGGGCTACTGGTATCTGCCTTGCTGGACGCGAGTTCCCGTCCCAAGCACTGGTGATGAATCAGTGATTGATGCGGTGCGAGAACAAGCGGGTCTTGATTACATCAAGCATCACAAGTTTCGAGCGATGCAAGTCGTCGTGATTCGAGAGCTGATGGCGTGGAACTTCTATGACCCAGCTCGCGAGGTTCGCTACGGACTGAAGATTGGACGAACCGAACTGCAGTCAACCCTTGGTCTTTTCATGTCCTACCCGCTCTACCTGCTCGCACTGTTCGGAACCATCGTTCGACGAAGGCAAGCAAAGGTCTTGCTGTTCCCCTGGGCGTTCATCGTGACTGGATCCGCAGCCGTAGCAGTGACCTTTGCCAGTCAGCGCTACCTCGTTGAAGCGCAACTCGGCGTCACCTTGCTTGCAGCGATTGGGCTTGTTGAGCTCCACCGACTGGGTGCGAAAAAGAAAAGTCGCAAAACGGTCACACACCTGTAACAAGTCCTGCTACTGTTTCCAAGCCGGCCAGTACCGAAAGGAACTGAATGGAAGAGCCTTCGGGTTCGAACTGCAGAACTTGTCTTGACAAGTACAACTGCAGTGTGTAGAGTTACATTCCCGCAGTACGGAGCTTGAAAGAGCGCCTGAAACGGGCCCCGAGGATCTTCGGAGCAGGTTTTCCTGTCTCTCGAGGTAAGTCGGGGGTCCTCGCACCAACGCTGGATCTCCAGTGCGTGCGTGGTCGCTCCTTGAAAACGGAAGAACGAGAGCCAAAAGCCAGTGCGGGCTTCTCAACCACATCGGTTGGGAAGACTGTCAATTCAGTAGTAAAATAAGTGGTGGCCGTAGAAAGCCTTCGGGCGAGAGTACGGTCACTGCGGGTCGTGAAGAGTCATCACCGACCCGCTCTCTGATTTGAAACTTGACCTTCGGGTTAAGTGGAAGATCTCGATGGAGAGTTTGATCCTGGCTCAGGACGAACGCTGGCGGCATGCCTAACACATGCAAGTCGAACGGACTCCATGGTGTAGCAATACACCGGAAGAGTT
>CANGPX010000082.1 GCA_947456095.1 Acidimicrobiaceae bacterium | reverse complement strand
GACATCATCACCTACGTCATTCCTGGCAATGACGACGCCATTCGTTCCGGTGCACTGCTCAGCCGCGTGATTGCTGACGCTGTGGTCGAAGGCAAGTTCATTTTCCACAACCGCGATGCCGCTCGGGCAAAGGCGCAAGCAGCCAAGGCTGATGCGGCCAAGATTGCCGAGCCTGTTGTCGCCGAACCAGCCCCAGCGGCTGCAACTGAAGGAGCAGAGTAGCCATGGCTGCATTTAGTGCAAAAGACGTTCAATCTCTTCGCCAGTCAACCGGCGTTGGCATGCTTGACGCCAAGAAAGCCCTCGAAGCAAACGATGGCGACGTCACCGCAGCGACGAAGTGGCTCCGCGAGAAGGGTCTCGCGTCAGCGGCCAAGCGCACTGACCGTGACGCCTCCCAAGGTGCCGTTGCCGTCGTGCGCTCGGGCAATGCCATTGCCGCAGTTGAGCTTCGCAGTGAGACGGACTTCGTGGCGAAGTCTGTTGACTTCATTGCCAAGGTGAATGAGATGGCAGCAGCTGTTGCCGCTGATGGCGAAGACGCCATGGCAACGTTCACCGGTGACGTCGAGCAGATGCTCATCACCTTGAAAGAGAACATCTCCGTTGGCAAGGTTGTGCGCTTTGAAGTTGGCGAGGGCCAAGCCGCCGATGCCTACCTCCACAGCCAAGATGGTCGTGGCGTGAATGCCGTGCTCGTGGTGTTAAGCGGCGGCACAGAAGAACTTGCGCACGACTTGGCAGTGCACGCAGCCTTCACCAAGCCGCAGTACCTGAGCCGAGATGAAGTCCCTGCGGCAGAAGTTGCAGCTGAGCGTGAGACCATCGAGACGATTTCTCGCAACGAGGGCAAGCCAGAAGCTTCGCTCGAAAAGGTCGTCGAAGGCCGCCTCAACGGTTGGTTCAAGGAGCGTTGCTTGCTCGAACAGTCTTATGTTCGCGATGAGAAGCAGAGCATTGTTCAGTTGCTTGGTTCAGCAACAGTCGCAAACTTCGCACAGATCATTATCGGGGCGTAATTCCAAATGCCCGCTCGTGCGACGCCGAAGCGGATTGTCCTCAAGATGTCCGGCGAGGCGCTCGCGTCTGCGGCCTCAGATGAGACGATTGACTTCCAGACGGTCCACCGCCTTGCGGCGGAGATCGTTGAGGTCATTCATCAACTCGGTGTCGAGATTGCCATTGTCGTTGGTGGTGGCAATATTTGGCGTGGCATGACAGGCGCGACTGATGGCATGGATCGTGCCACCTCGGACACGATGGGCATGCTTGGAACCGTGATTAATTCCTTGGCGTTGCAAGACGCCTTAGAACAACTTCATCAGCCAACTCGAGTGCTGTCGGCCATTCCCATGAATGCGGTTGCTGAGCCATATATCCGTCGCCGAGCTATTCGTCACCTGGAAAAAGGGCGCGTGGTGATTTTCGCTGCGGGAATGGGCGCACCGTTTTTCACCACCGACACGCCTGCAGTGTTGCGTGCGGCAGAAATCGAGGCACAAATGGTGCTGAAAGGCACCCATGGGGGAGTCGACGGTGTGTATTCCGCTGACCCTCGCTCCAACCCCGATGCCACTCGTTTCGACGAGATTTCCTTCATGGAAGTCGTGAGCAAGGACCTGCGCGTGATGGACTTAACTGCGATTACCTTCTGTCAAGACAATGACCTTCCCATCCTCGTGTTTGACATCATGACGCCGGGAAATCTGCTGAGAGCGCTCAGTGGAGAGAAGATTGGTACGCTGGTCTCGTGAGTGACGATCTCACCCAACTGGTGATCGACGAAGCGGCCGAAAAGATGGCGAAAGCCATCGAGCGAGTCCAGCATGAGTTCTCTGGTGTTCGCACCGGAAGAGCGACGCCTGCCTTGGTAGACAGCATCACGGTTGACTACTACGGCACGACTGTGCCACTCAAGCAAATTGCATCGTTCTCCGTTCCTGAACCACGTCTGCTCGTGATCTCGCCGTTTGATAAGTCGCAGATCAATGCGATTGACAAGGCACTGCAAAACGCTGACATTGGCATCAATGCCAGCTCTGACGGCATCGTGCTTCGATTGGCGTTTCCTCCGCTGACCGAAGAACGTCGACGCGCACTGGTCAAAGTGGTGCATACGAAGTCAGAAGAAGGAAAAGTTGCGATTCGCAACGTGCGACGTTCAGCTCGCCATGATTTGGATGGACTCGTCAAAGACGAAGGCCTCTCGACAGATGAAACTGAGCGAGCAGAAAAAGTACTCGACAAGTTGACCCAATCTGAAATTGAAAAGGTCGACCGCCTTTTGGCGCAAAAGGAGGCTGAGCTCCTTGAAGTCTGACGACGTGAATGAATCCTTACCCCTCGATGATGGGGTTGCAGAAGAAGTCGCTTCTCCTCTAAGTGGAGTACGAATTTCTGGCGCCACTGCGGTGAGCAGCTCGGACGATGCCGTCACCAGCAGTGAAGACACGCTCGAAGAAGTCGAAAGTGCGCCAGCGGTTGAATTGCCACACTGGGCCGATCCACCCACGGGGCAGATCAACATTGTTGGCGAAGGCGAAGGAGTTGCCGGGCCGACTTGGCGTGAAGACGCAGCAGACTGGGAACAAGATTCCCTTGCCTTTGAGGCTTCAATGCTTGTGGACAACGCCGCATCGGTTACAGAATCAGAAGAAGAAAAAGTCGAACGCCAGCCGTGGGACTTTGAAACAGACGTCACTTCGAGTGCTCCGCTGTCCGCTGATCCTGGATCATTTTCTGCTGACGCGTATGAGTCAATTCCTACTGAAGAGGAATTGTTCTCGACACTCGGAGCACTTTCAGCTGCTGCTGTTTCTGTGCAAGATGAAGCAGAAGTTCCAGCCGAGCTTCCTGTTCGTCGAGGTCGAAAACTCCGCAGCCTCAAGCAACAGGGCGAACCGACCGATGAAATTCCTGCCGAGAGCGAAGAGCCAGTGGCTCCACGTCGAGGTGCTGCTCGCTCGGGGCGTCCGAAAGACCTCGCTCAGATTCCTGCCCACCTTCTTGGGGACGGAAGCCAGCAGCGCAACTTGGCCGTAGCAGTTGCCGTTGGTTTTGGTCTCGGCATGGTGCTGTTAGCAGCGCTCAATCTTGGAAACGTCATCTCTGGTATCGCGGTTGGCATTGTTGCCTTGGCTGGGGTGTTCGAAGGATTTCAGATGTTCCGGACGGTTGGATATCGTCCAGCGACCTTTGTTACCGGCCTCGTCACGGCGCTCATGTTGTGGGGGTCATACAACTACGGACCACAAGCCATTCCCGCAATGTTGCTGCTGGTGGTCATTGGCGTGTTCGCCTGGTTCTTCATGAAGGCCGACGTTGATGATCCGATCACCGGAATTGGCACGTCGCTCATTGTGTTTTGTTGGGTTGGCGTCTGTGGCGCCTATGGAGAGCTCATCTTGAACCCAGTGCTGTTCACCTCTCGACACGGCGTTGCTGTGTTGTTCGGCATTGTGGCTGCAGTCGTGGCAAATGACACGGCAGCTCTGTTCACCGGGCGTCGCCTTGGCAAGAGCCCAATGGCGCCGAGTATTTCTCCGAACAAGACATGGGAAGGCCTTCTCGGGGGAACTCTCGGAACCTTTGTCGTGTGTTTGGCAGTCGTGGCACTGGTGCACCCGTGGGACTTCGGCTCAGCGCTGTGGCTTGCACTGGTGACTTCAGTTGTTGCACCGATTGGTGACCTTGCTCAGTCGTCGATTAAGCGTCAGCTGGGACTCAAGGACTCCGGGACGAGCATTCCTGGCCATGGTGGCATTCTTGACCGAGTAGACGGAATGCTGTTCATGCTTCCCGTTGGCTACTTCTTGGTCCGCTCCCTCGGCTTCGCGTAAGCGATCTGACGTTTTCTGTGGCGCCTTCGGTAGCGATCCTTGGGTCTACAGGGTCAATTGGGGAGCAAACACTTCAGGTCATTAGTGAAGCACCTGAGCAATTCGACGTCGTTGCCCTCTCAGCCGCTCGCTCCCTTGATCGCCTGATTGAACAAGCCCGGAAGTATCGTCCGCGCCTCGTGATTGTTGATCAGCCAAGCGATGTGGCAATCGTTGCCTCGGCTCTTCCAGCCATGACCGAAGTTGCCTGTGGGGCCGAAGGCCTCACTGCTGCAGCAGAGATGGCAGAGATTTCGGTGAACGCGATTGTTGGCTTTGCCGGACTTCCCGTCACCATGGCGTCACTTGCTGCGGGCCGTCGATTAGCACTCGCCAACAAAGAATCACTCATCACCGCAGCTCCGCTTGTTGAGCAAGTTCGCTCCACAAAGGGAGCGAGTTTGGTGCCAGTTGATTCGGAACACTGCGCTATTTTTCAATGCCTGAACGGTGTGAGCGGCAACGACCGCAGCGTCCGTCGACTGGTCTTGACCGCCTCAGGTGGCCCGTTTCGAGGCCGGAGCGCTCAGAGTCTGAGCAGCGTCACGTTGACCGAGGCGCTTGCGCATCCAACCTGGTCAATGGGTCCGAAGATCACCGTTGACAGTTCGACGCTCATGAACAAGGGCCTCGAAGTGATTGAAGCGCATGCGCTCTTTCACACTCCATTTGATCAAATCGATGTGGTGGTGCACCCACAATCCATTGTGCACTCCATGGTTGAATTCTCCGACGGCTCCACCATTGCGCAACTGTCGAACCCAGACATGCGGTTGCCCATTGGCTATGCACTGAGTTATCCCGATCGGTTGGACGTTGCTTTTGGAAGCCTTGATCTGCTGACGGCGACAACGTTGACCTTTGAGCCGCCAGATCGCGCGACCTTTCGCTGTCTTGACCTTGCCTACGAAGCGGGTCGAGTGGGGGGAGCCGCTCCTGCGTGGCTTTCTGCTGCGAATGAGATTGCTGTCGAAGCCTTCCTTGAGGGTCGGCTTTCGTGGGGTCAAATTGCCGAAGTGGTTGAAGCAACCCTTCAGTCTTACGTTGCAGATCCGCTGAGATCTCTCGAAGCACTCATTGCTGCTGATGCCAAATCTCGTGAGGTAGCGCGTACGGTGGTGGCACAATGCACGATCAACTAGAGCTGAACGAAGAAGTTCAACAAGCCGCGCCGAACAGCCAGGAACTGTCAACAGCGAGAGGCTTGGCTGGACTTGCTGGTCTGGCAGTTGTTGGCATTGCCAGCATCCTCGCTGGTTATGGATGGACGGTCTTGGCCATCGTCGCGATTTTGACCTTGGTGCTGCTGCATGAACTCGGCCACTTCGCCACGGCAAAGTGGACGGGGATGAAAGCCACAGAGTTCTTCGTCGGCTTTGGTCCTCGCCTGTGGTCATTTCGCCGGGGGGAAACTGAATACGGCATCAAGGCGCTGCCGCTTGGTGGCTATGTGCGCATCATTGGCTTTACTGCCGACGAAGTGGTTGATCAAGCAGATGAGCCTCGGTCCTATATGAATCAGGCTTTTTGGAAGCGTATCTTGGTGTCGTCAGCTGGTTCGCTCGTGCACTTCCTGCTTGCGTTGTTTTTGGCCTTTGTGCTCATTTGGGCATCGGGAACTTCGGCCGTGACTGGAGCGAAGCTCAGTCAAATTGTCAATTTCACGGGGACGAGTCCAGCTGAAGCGGCTGGACTCTTGGCTGGTGATGTGGTGAGAGCGGTAAATGGCAACAAGCTCACCTCCATTGATCAGTTGACGAACGCGTTGCACTCAAGTGTTGGAACGCCGGTCTCGCTCTCTCTTGACCGAGGAAACAGCCACAAAGTGGTCACCGTGACGCCAGTTGACGGCCGACAGGTGATGATTGCGGGCAAGCCCTATGTGGCGCAAGGTGCGACTGGTTTCGAAAATGGCTACGGCGTGATTGGCATTGCTGGTCTTGAGGTCGAGTCGGCCAAGATTTCCACAAGTCCACTCACCGCAGCATCTCGTTCGGGTTCGTTTGTCTGGTCGCTCACGACACAGACCGTGTCTGGTTTGGCTGAGCGGTTGAGCCCGACTGGTCTCGCGCAACTTGCCAACTTGGATCTCCATCCGAGCACTTCAACTTCGCCAACGGCACTCACGCAGCGACCAACCTCGATCTACGGCATGGTCAGTGTGGCAACGCAAGCAGCCTCTATTGGCTGGCAGCCCTTTGTCGAGTTGTTGATTGTGATCAATGTCGCCATTGGTCTGCTCAACATGCTGCCAATGCTGCCCCTTGACGGCGGTCATGTGGCGATTGCTGTGTATGAGCGAATTCGTACTCGTCGTGGACAATCGCACTATCGCGCCAATCTGGCGAAACTGATGCCGGTGACGTATGTGTTTGTTGCCGTGCTTGGATTTTTAGTGCTTTCGTCGTTGTATCTCGACATTGTGCACCCTGCTCCAAACCCGTTCACTCGCTAGAGCAGAGAAGTGGCGCACGCCACTTTGGAAAACCCGGCACAATGGAGAGATGGAGACCTCAGCAGAGCTACTCACCCCCCGGCGCACCACTCGACAAATCACGGTAGGAAAAGTTCCCGTTGGTGGGGGAGCACCAATTTCGGTGCAGTCCATGACCACCACGAAGACTGCCGACGTTGAAGGAACGCTGCAACAGATCTACCAACTCGCAGCTGCAGGGGCGGACATTGTGCGCTGTACGTGCAACAAAGCCGAAGCGGCCGAAGGACTTGCCCAGATTGTTCCAAGGTCGCCAGTGCCGATCATTGCTGATATCCATTTCCATGTTGAGATGGCGCTTGCAGCATTAGAGGCTGGCGTTGATGGTTTGCGGCTCAATCCGGGAAACCTCCGCAAGCCTTCAGAGATCAAACTGGTGGCAAAAGAGGCGAAAGACCGCGGGGTTCCCATCCGTATTGGCGTGAATGCTGGGTCGCTTCACCCAGAGCTCTATGAGCGCTTTGGCGGAGCAACCCCAGAGGCACTTGTTGAGTCTGCTCGCATGGAGCTCGACTACTTCAGAGAAGTTGGCTTTGACGATGTCAAGATCTCGGTCAAGGCATCATCTGTTGCGCTCATGATTGCGGCCTACCGCTTAGCGAGTGAAACCTTTGACTTTCCCCTGCACTTGGGCGTGACTGAAGCCGGTCCGCTGCCTGGTGGTTTGTTAAAGGGAACTGCAGGAATCGCCACCTTGCTGGCTGAAGGCATTGGTGACACGATTCGCTATTCACTCACTGCAGACCCGGTCGAAGAAGCTCGCGCGGGGAGGATGTTGCTCGAATCAATGGGGCTCCGTGAGCGAAAAGGGCTTGACCTGATTGCCTGTCCATCATGTGGTCGAGCAGAAGTTGATGTCATTGCTGTGGCCAATGCCGCCCAAGAGGCACTGAAGGACCGAAATTTGCCAATTCAAATTGCCGTGATGGGATGTGTTGTCAATGGCCCTGGAGAAGCGCGAGATGCCGATCTTGGTATTGCTGCGGGCAAACACCGTGGGCATTTGTTCATCAAGGGCGAAGTGGTGCGAGTGGTCAGAGAAGACGAGATGGTTGAAGCCCTCGTTGAAGAAGCGGAGCGACTCGTGGCTGAAGGAGTCGAAGCCAGGCTCGCTGCGGCTGATCCGCTTGCTGCCGCAGCGGCAGAACAGGACCGTCTTGCCCTCTTAGAAGACCGAGGAACCGACGCAAATCAAACGCAGGTCAAGATCGATTCCATTCGGAGACGAACCGACCGTTAGCCCGCAAGCGCCGTCAAGGTGAGGTTGTAGCCTCACTCACTATGCGCATGAGTCAACTGCTACTTCGGACCCTTCGAGAAAACCCGGCTGATACCGATTCAGAAGGGTATGCACTTTTGGTGCGGGCAGGATACGTCCGTCGCCTCAGTTCTGGTGTGTATACCTTCTTGCCGCTTGGTCTCAAGGTCTTGCACCGCATTGAAGCCATTGTTCGTCGAGAACTTGACCGAGCAGGCATGCAAGAAATGCTCATGCCGGCGCTGAGTCCGATTGAATTGTGGGACCAGTCAGGGCGCTCGGCTCGTTTTGGCACTGATGCCCTGCCAGCGCTCACCGTTGACGGCCGAGGTGGGACCTATGTCCTTGGGCCAACTCACGAAGAAGTCGTCACCGCAACAGTTGGCCAAGAAGTCGAGTCCTACCGACAGCTTCCCGTCACGGTGTATCAGATTCAGTCGAAGTTTCGTGATGAAGCTCGGCCTCGCTACGGCCTTGTTCGTACCAAAGAACTCGTCATGTGTGATGCGTACTCTTTCGACCGCAACCCAGAAGGTATGCAAGCGTCCTATGAGAAAGCCGTGGCTGCGTACTTGGAGATCTTTGCCGCTGTTGAGCTCGAGGCCACTCCAGTGGTGGCTCAGTCGGGTGCAATTGGTGGCGAGGTGAACCACGAGTTCATGGTGCCAAGTGTCATTGGCGAAGACCACTTTGCTTCGTGCAGTGCTTGCGGTTACCACGCCAATACTGAGGCTGCTGAACGCCAATGTTCAGCCCAGACGGCAGAACTCAGCGACGTGGCGCCTCGGCGTCAAGTGGCAACACCAGGCGTGGTCACCATGGATGACGTCGTTGCGCATTTTGCCGCAGATGAAATTGCACTGACCAACATGGTCAAAGCAATTGCCGCCACGAATGCAGATGGCGAAATTGTCGTCATTGCCGTGAGAGGCGACCGTGAGGTTCGCTTGCCACACGGGTGGGATCTCCTTGATGACGAGGCCTTGACCGCGCACCGTGGCCTGCACAAGGGATCAATTGGCCTCGTGGGCTTGGCAAGTCATGGAATTTCTTTGGCAGTTGATCTTGAGTTGATGGCTCGGCCAGGACCTTGGCTTTGTGGAGGAAATGCAGCAGATACCCATGACGTCTCGGTAGTGATTGGTCGAGATGTTGAACCTGATCTTGTTGGTTCGTTTGTCGTGGTTGAAGCTGGAGATGCCTGCCCAAACTGCGCAGGCGCTTTAGAGCTCGTGCGTTCTGTCGAAGCTGCTCACACGTTTCAACTTGGTCTTCAGTATTCAACCAAGATGACCGGAGCATCGTTTCTCGACGAAGACGGTACTGAGCAACCCTTGTGGATGGGTTGCTACGGCATTGGTGTTTCTCGCTTACTCGGCGTGCTTGCAGAAGCTCACCACGATGACAAGGGACTTGTCTGGCCGAAGAGCGTTGCGCCCTTTGACCTTCATTTGGTTACCCTTGGGGCTAACCGGAACCCTGACCTCCAAACTGCCGGCGACTTGCTCTACGAGCAGTTGACGAGGGAAGGATTCTCGGTGCTCTATGACGACCGTGAAGGTTCTCCTGGGGTGAAATTCGCTGACGCAGACCTCCTTGGCGTGCCCATTCGCTTGGTTCTTGGGGCGAAGGGCTTAGAGCGTGGAGTCGTCGAGTGGCGTCGCCGGAGCGACGATGGAGAAGGGGAAGTGAGTCTTTCTGGACCATTTTCCGAACTGCGCTAGTCTCAATCTTTTCGCTACATCGCCACAACAGGGGGTGCCGTCT
>CANGPX010000081.1 GCA_947456095.1 Acidimicrobiaceae bacterium | reverse complement strand
GGGTCGACGCTCAAGGCCACAATCTGGACACCGGTTGCTTGCTTTGCCTGAAGGCGAGCGTGCAACTGCAAGATATTGCCAGTGGTGAAGGGGCAAACCTCGGGGCACAAGGTGAGCATGGGAATGAGAATGGTGACGCCGCTCAACGAGTTGAGCGAGACTGATTTTCCTGCCGCAGTCGTAAACGGTGCCTTCACAATTCCTGCCGGAAGCGCAATCGAGGTCGACACGCCAACCGTGTTTGCCGGTGGGGCTGGAACCTTGGCGGCACTTGCGGGCATTGCACCAAACGCCACGGCGCACAAAAGAATCAAGGGAGCGATCAGTCGCTGTTTCATCATTGCCACAATCTATTGCGCAGCGACGGTTCCTACTTCTGCGCCGCACCAAAGGCGTCAATGACCTTCCAGCGCCAATTGCGAAGTTCCATGAAACGCTCAACATCAGTGCGGCCGAGTCGAACAAGCACGAGATCAAGTGCGGGGCTCACTGAGATGGATTGGCCTTCAAAGCCCTGGGCGGCAAAGGTTCCGTAGTCGTCGCCTCTGACCCAGAACTGCGAGGAGTAGTAGAGGCCATCTTCGTCCCTCGACAATGGAGTTCTGGCTGCTTCAATGCCTGAAGCTGACAGGACTTGTTTCCCGTCCATGATGCCGCCTCGAAGCAGGCACAGGCCAAATCGAGCGAAGTCTTGTGCGGTTGCGTGCACATAGGACGAGCCAATAAAGGTGCCCGCTTCATCGAAACCGGGCAGTGCTGAGTCCATGTGGAGGGGCTGAAAGAGCCGGTCACGAAGTGCTTCACGGTAGGCAAGTTCACCACCGAGATGCCGACGCAAAGCGCCAGAGATGATGTTGGTCGTGCCTGATGAGTAGCTGTACGCCGTACCCGGCGCATGACGCAGTGGCCGAGATGCGGCGTAGTGGGCCACGTCGGGCTTACCCTCGCCAAAGAGCATCGCAATTGCATCGGAAGGCTTTGAGTCGTCGTACTCCTCGTTGAAATCGAGACCGTCTCGCATGGCGAGCATCTCGCCCAAGGTGATGGCTGCTCGGGGGTCACCTGGCTGTTTCCACTCGGGGACATCAAGGGGCTCATCAAGCGAGAACACGCCCTCATCGACATAGGTAAACAGCAAGGTCTGCAACATGGACTTCGCCATAGACCACGAGATCAGTGGGGTTGTGGCGTCAACAGGTTCTGGGTCACGATCAAAGAACTCTCGAACTCCGGCGTAGCGCTCGGCAATGAGACGACCTTTGTGAATGACGACCACCGCATTGGTGGTTCGACAAGGACCTTCTTCGTCAAAGGCCTCGTCGAGCAGGGCTTCAAGATCAAGTCCCTCCGGCACTGGTCCACTCGGCCACACGGTTTTTGGCCAAGGCGTGTTTGGGTCTTGGCCGGGAAGTGGCGGAAGTGGAACGGAGATGGGGTCGGGGAGTGCCATCTGTCTAGCCTGTCATGAACCTTGTCGACGACGCTGTTGGACGCTGCGAAGAGGCTTGGTGACTCGCCAGCTGAGCGTTTGCTCCATGGCCGCGATCTGCTCGTCTAAGGCTTCAATGCGACGTTGTTGGCCATTTGAGTAGCCCTCGACGTAGTTTCGCGCTTTGGTTTGTTCTTCTAAGGATTTCTCTACGGCACTGAGTGCTGTTTCAAGTGACGGGACCGTGACCTTGGCTGCGTGCACGAAGGAGAAGAGCGCTTGAAGGCCGGGAGTCTCAGGGGTGTCAAGTGGAGCGAGAACATTGCTGTTGGCCATCGCCCTCAGTTCGTCGTACAGGCGCAGTTGTTGCGGTGTTGCCACCGACTGCGAACTCGACCCAACCTTCGTTGTTGTTGCAAAGCGACTCAGAAATGCGGTGCTCACGTGCGAGAGGTCATGGCCAAGAGACGCCGGTAAAAAGCCCACGAGTCGCTCGAGCCAAGCCGAGCGGTAAGCGACATCTTCAACAAGGGCATCAAAATCACAAATGAGCAGTTCGTCACTTGCGACAAGGCCTTCCACCATGGCCCGGTTGTAGCGCTCCCACAGTGCATTGGCATGCACTGCAGCATGGAGTTGGCTCACGCCGCGGTTGTGGTGGAGCAGTGACGCGACCACTCGGTCAGGGTGACGAAACAGGACAATGGTCTTGAGTGCACCGCCACCGAGCGCTGCTCGCCAGATGGGCATCAACACACAGATTCGTGGGTCTTTGAGGACGAGTGGTTGATGGCCCACTTCGTCGTAGGCGCTCGCAAATGCTTGAGCAGTGAGTTGGACCTCGTCGTCACTGGCCGAACTGACCACTGGTGGGGCGTCCCAGGTGCCAAGGCGTGCTTGGAGAATGGCGTTGTTGGCATTAATGATGCTCAGAGACTCTCCGTATCCATCAGGATTGTCAGGTGCTGCGGGAAGCGGATCTTTTGGACCACGGAGTTGAAGGTCGCCGAGCAGATTGACGAGAGCCGAGGTCCCCGAGCGGTGCATACCGAGCAAGAGCAACGGTGAAGTGTGTTCCGTCATCGTCGCATCGGTCACTGCCGCGGTCTCCTTCGTTCCCTCTCACCCTAGTGAGTGGAGGTGATGGGATGAGGTTCGAACCCCTCCTGGCCGCTGACTCGGGGCGCTGAGCCGTGTGAGCCCCTTTTCCTCGATGGAAACGTTCAAGGAAAGCCACGTCCTCACTTGCAACACTGTGGACCCTTTCACTTTTGAACAAGGTTGAAAAAGGTCGAACAAGGTCGAACAATCAAGGTGGAGATCACGGAAGACCATCGGGCTCAAATCTATGGTTGAAGGAATTACTTGGAAGGAACAGATGCTCAGACCACCCGTAACAAACCTCAGCAGTGGGGCGCTCAGCACCCTTGTCACCTTCTTCGTTGTTGTTTGGCTGATCCAAATCTTTAGCTACTGGAAGGTGTTCACCAAAGCCGGCCAATCAGGCTGGTTAGCCGTCATCCCCATTTTCAACCTCGTCATCTTGACGAGGATTGCCAAGTACTCGGGTTGGTTGGCGCTGATCTTCTTCTTCCCCCTTGTCAACATTGCCTGGATCTTCATTGTGAACATCTCTGTGGCCAAGGCATTTGGCAAGAGAGCGGGATTTGGCGTGCTCATGGCCTTCTTGCCAATCGTTGGCTACCCAATCTTGGGCTTTGGTGACGCGAAGTACGACGCAAACCCTTAAAGCAATATGCCTTTGCCACGAAATGGCCACGAGATTTCTTGTGCAGCACACACACCCAAATAGCTGGTCTGCACACCGAGGAATCAACAAGGTGGGCGCACGATCCATCACCCCATAGCGGGGGCTTGAAACCTAAGGTTGCAGTAACGATCCTGAGGGGGAACCATGGAACCAACAACAACACAGATGAACGGCGGAGTAGGAAGCACGATTCTCATCGTCGCCGTGATCTTGTGGCTCGTGCAGATTGTGAGCTTTTGGAAGGTCTTCGCCAAAGCAGGCCAGCCTGGCATCTTTGCCCTCATCCCCATTGTCAACCTTGTGGTGTTGATGAAGATCGTGAAGCGTTCCGGCTGGTTCGTGCTGTTGTTCTTCATCCCACTGGTCAACATTGTTTGGCTCTTTGTCATCAACATTGAGATTGCCAAGAAGTTCGCCAAGGGTGTTGGCTTCGGCATCTTGATGTCCATTGTGCCAATCGTTGGCTACCCAATCTTGGGCTTTGGCGACGCAAAGTACGACGCAAACGCCTAAAGCAACAAAACCGTCGCCACCAAGCGGTGGCGACGGTTTTTGCTTCAAGTGGTCGGAACCGGCGTCGATCCGGTGACCTCACGCTTTTCAGGCGCGCGCTCTACCAACTGAGCTACCCGACCTTGGGTTACCGTACGCCGAAGCGTACAGTGGCGGACCTGACGGGATTTGAACCCGCGACCTCCGCCTTGACAGGGCGGCGTGCACTCCAGACTGCACCACAGGTCCGAGTCAGTGCGAACACTGCCTCGCCGGAGAAACTGTCTCCGGAGGAACTCTTATGTTAGCCCACTGAGGCCGCGGCTTTGGCAAGCGGGGTATGCATGGACCTCTTGGCTGAACGGGGTGATGAAATTCTCAGGAGTCTTCTTGGGGCGGTTGACTCAAATAGGTTCCAAAACTCCAGCGGTTCTCTTCAGGATCGAGCACGGAGAATTGGATGGATCCGTAGTGGGTGGTGGCGAGCGGTTCGATGACCACGGCCCCGTGTGCTGTCGCTCGTTCAAGCAGTTGGGCTGGGTTGTCGCATACGAGATACGCGCCAAAGGCACCTGGTTGGAGTTTCCAGGGTTCGTCGCTCGCTGGAGATTTCTCTGAGGCCAGCATGATTCCCCCTCCAAGTGGCCAGTGAAGCTCTGCATGCTCAATCCGGTCACCCTCCCCAGCCATGAGGGCGTTCACCGTAAAGCCGAATGCTTCCTCGTAGAAGGAGATGAGTGCTCGAGCATTACGAGCGTGAAGGCAAGGCCAAAGCGCGATCATGAGCTCTCCAAACATTCAGTGAACGATGCGACGAGTTGAGGTGAGTTCGAGGGCGAGCTGCCAGATGACCCCTCGACCGAGCCGCAGCCATCGCCACTCGGGTGTAAAAAGCCAGGTAACACGGTGGCTTCCCCTTCAACGTCTCCGCTCAACCAATTCGGCCCGATCCACCGTGAGAGTAGGCGCTCTCGGCGTGTTCGGACAAGTCGAGTCCGGTGTATTCGTCCTCTTGGCTGACCCGGAGACCCATGGTGAGATCAAGGGTCTTGGCAATGAGATAGGTGACGGTGAACGCAAACACCGCGGTCACCACTGCTGCGAGGAGCTCAACCGAGAACAAGTGCAAGCCACCACCAACGAGGAGGCCCTCGCCGCCAGCAGGGTTGACGGACTTGGTGGCTAACAGCCCGAGGGTGACCATGCCAAGGAGGCCACCAACGCCGTGGACACCAAGCACGTCGAGTGAGTCGTCGTAGCGAAAGCGGAACTTCACTCGAACCGCCACCGCACACAACAGACCAGCGGCGAGTCCAATGCCAAGGGCGGCGAGGGGGGAAACAAAGCCTGCACAAGGGGTGATGGCGACCATTCCCGCCACAGCACCAGATGCCGCACCGAGGGTTGTTGGGTACTTCTCTTTGAACTTCTCGAAGATCACCCAACCGAGCAGCCCGGTTGCAGCGGCAAGCTGCGTATTGGTGAAAGCAACCACGGCAACGTGATTCACCCCAAGTGATGATCCGGCGTTAAAGCCAAACCAACCGAACCACAAGATCCCTGCACCGAGAAGGCTCAGCGGGACCGAATGCGGTGCCATGGCCTCGCCGGGCCAACCCCGACGCTTGCCCAACACCAACACCACCGCCAAGGTAGAGAATCCGGAGTTGATCTCAACCACGGTGCCACCAGCAAAGTCGAGGACCCCAAGGTGTGCCAACCAACCATTTGGGCTGAAGACCCAGTGGGCGAGGGGAACATAGACGAGGAGAAACCAGAAGATGATGAGGGCAACAAAGGCGGGAAATTTAATGCGATCTGCTGTGCCACCGCTGATGAGTGCTGCAGTGATGATGGCAAACATCATCTGAAACACCATCACGGCCATGGGATCAGCCGCCACCCATGACAAACCTGGCAGTGCCTGCGAAAGCCCACTCAAGCCAGCGAGGTGAAGTCCACCTAAAAGGCCACCGCCGAGGTCGGTGTCAAAGATCAAGCTTCCACCGACTGCAACGAACAACACCGTGATGACCGAAATGGCGATGAAGCTGTTCATCATGATGCTGAGTACGTTCTTTGATCTGACCATGCCGCCGTAAAACAGGGCCAAGCCCGGGGTCATGAAGAGCACGAGGGCCGCGCCAAGCAACACCCACAAGGTGTCGGCAGTGTTCCAGGTTGCAGCGATGGTCATTGGTGACTCCTGTGTTGGAAATGAGCAGATAGTGCTTTAGAGCGCATCGACACCACGTTCGCCAGTGCGGACTCGAACGGTCGTCGCGAGGGGCAAGACCCAGACTTTGCCGTCACCAATGTTGCCGGTCCGAGCGGTTTCGACAATGAGTGAGACGAGTTCATCAGTGCGTTCGTCACTCACCATGATCTCAATGCGAGCCTTTGGCACGAAGTCGACTTCATATTCACCGCCGCGGTAAACCTCGGTGTGGCCGCCTTGGCGTCCATAGCCGTGAGCTTCGCTGACGGTCATGCCGAGCACGCCGGCTTCATGGAGTGCTTGCTTCACCTTGGCCACCACGAAGGGCTTCACCACTGCAACGATGAGTTTCACTGCCCCTCCGGCTCTCGCTCAACAGAGCATCGTAGCGAGGGAAGTGACCCCTAGTTGATTTCGGTCACTGCCTCGTCATGATCGTGATCATGATCGTGGTCATGGCCACTGTCGCCTTGGTGGTCGTTGCCTGCAGCTTCGAGTTCAGGCCCACCCAACAAGCGCAGTGCCTTTGGCGCAATGCCTTGGTGACTGATGAACGTTGTCCCCACCACCACCAAAACCACCGCGACTTCAATGAGTGACTTGATCGTCGACCAGCGAGTTCCGCCACCGTAAATTCCCGGGGCAATGAGCTCAAAGACGAAGTACAGACCAAGAAGAGCGGCGACAATCAGAATCGCAATGGAGAAGAAACTCACGACACCGACGTAGGTGCGAGCCACCTTTTTTGTTGGGGAATTGGCATCATCTTCTCCTTGAGCCAAGGCCAAGCCACGGCGCCGGTGGATGAGTGAGGCAAGACCTGCCACAAGCACCAACAAGACACCTTGGGTGATGGTGCGGATATTTGCATCACCAACTGGGTGCTTTGGTCCACCAAAGAATGAGCCCATCCCGCTGTCCATCCCGCTGTACATCGAGCGCTGGCGACCAAAGAAGCCCAAGATGCCGCTCGTGATGGAAGCAATGCCAAAGATGGCGACCCACAAAGTGGCAAATGCACCGGAGAACAAAAATGCCGCCATTGGCCGAGCGCCGGTTGGATCTTGGTCAAGGCGACCAGCCCGAGCAATGGTAAAAAATGCCACGAGGGCTCCAACGAGAAGAAGAATAACGGCAACGCCAATCAGCGTTGGGCCTGCAGAAACCAGTCCAGTGAGTCCCATGAGCACCTCTTTCACGCCGCCGTCGGCGACACTAACTGAAGGCTAGGTCTGATTTTCCCCTTGTGCCGGGTTCTTCTGGCTCAAGGCTTGTTCTCGTGGAGCATTACGACGAAGAAGCGTCGAGATTTTCTTTCGTGAGGGCTTGCAGTCGACGGAGCGACTCTTCCATGGTGGCGATGTTGCCGTCGAGGAAGATGGTGTTGCCTTTGCCCATCTTGGCCGCATCGAGAATCGTTTCCGTCCACAAGGTGAAGGCCAACAGCCCTGCTCCAACACCGTTTTCTTCGAGCATCCGAGCTGAATCGGTGAGACCTTGGCTGAGGGCGGTGCGAAAACCGGCTAATCCTTCACCGCGCAACTTGGCTGCAGTCGCTTCGTTTTCTGCGGCAATACGAATCGCCGCTCCTTCGGCTTCAGCTTGTTTCGTGCGAGTGATGAGGAGAGCTTGACCTTCAAACTCAGCTGCCGTTTGCGCGTTGGTGGCGGCCACCACTCGGCTCATTGAGGCCATGACTTCGGCGTCAAAGGCAATGTCGTTGATGGCAAGGTCAATCAAGCCATAACCCCACGAAGCGAGCTGCTCGTTCAGGTTGTCTTTTGCATGACTGGCAATCTCGGTGCGAAGGCCGAGAACCTCAGCCTGCTTTTTTGTCGCGACAAATTCACGAACCGCTGCTTCAACCGCTGAGGTCATGGCCATGGTGAAGGCCTGGGGGTTGATGAACTTGAACGCCACCAACTGAATGGTCTCTGCATCATGGTTGGACACGGCAAAGATGATGGTGGCCTTGAAGTGCACCGCTGCTTGATCGCCGGTGATGGCAGAAAAGGTCAACTGATTGGTCTGGTTCTGGACCGGGACTTTCCAATTCACCTTTTCAAGGAAGGGGAGAATGATGTTGAGGCCGGGACCAAGTACTCGGCGGTACTTGCCAAATAAGGTGACGACGCCAACATGGGCTTGGTCAATCGTGCGGAACGTATTGACTACGAAAATGATGACAACTGCAACAACAACTCCGGCAACAATCAAGCTCGTCATCTTGCCTCCTCGACTAAGAACGTAGTTCGTGTCGTCGGACCTTGCATCGAGGTTGTCTAGTTCGTGAAGACCAAGCACCCATCATCAAGTGGGGCGCTTGGCAGCACCGTGGCCTCGTTCCAGTAGTCAAGGTCAAGTTGCCACTGCGGCAAAGAACCCGACCGGGGGGACCGGTGACGAGAACGCTCGGCGTAGCCGGGATTGAAATTGGACGGATCAATGAACGGACCGACCGCCATGTCTGCCTCTTCGGCTCGAAGTGTGGGCAAGACAGAGGTGGCAGACAACTCGTCCATGTGGTGGAGGAGTCGCACAATGAATTCTGCGGCCAAGTTGGCTCGCATTGTCCAACTGAGTCGCAGTGAACCAAAGGTCCAGGCCAAGTTCGGTAACTCGGTGAACAAGATGCCTCGATAGGTGACGACTTTTGAAGGATCAATGGCGTGGCCGTCAACGGTGAACTGCACTCCACCAAAGACTGAGAGATCAAAGCCCGTTGCTGTGACAACAATGTCAGCTTCAACGGTGACTCCGCCACCGGTGACAATGCCGGTTTCGGTGAAGTGGCCAATGGTATCGGTCACCATGGTGACCTTGCCGTTGCTGATGGCAGTGAAGAGGTCCCCGTTCAAGATCCGAGCCACTCGCTGCTCATGAGGAAGGTGTCGCGGAGTGAAGTGGGTCTCAACGTCATAGTTGGCTGGGAGTTGATCGGCCACCATCTTGATGAGCCCAGCTTTTGACATGTCGGGGTAGTCCATTTGGATCTTGGTCATCGTCTCCATCTCAGAAACGGCCTTTTTGCGAATGATTTCGTGGATCCACTCTTTTGGTGTGTCGAGCTTTCGCAGTTGATCAGCCAAGTCATCACGATTGGGACTTTGGAAGAAGTAACTCGGGGAGCGCTGGATAACCGTCACATGTGCTGCAGTGTCGGCAATTGCCGGGACAAGCGTTGCCATGGTGGCCCCAGAACCAATGACGGCAACCTGCTTGCCCAAAAGATCTGGACTGGTCCAGGTCTGCGGGTGCACAATCTCGCCTTGGAAGCGGTCCATGCCTTCAAAGCTCGGGGTGTAGCCCTTTGCGTGCTCGTAGTAACCGTGATTCATCCACAAAAACGAGGTAGTGAGTTGGAAAGATTCACCAGTCTTGGCGTTCACGCCTTCTAAGGTCCACCGCTGGGACTCGCTCGACCACGAGGCACCGTTGACGGTTGAGTTATAGGTGAAGTGCTGTTCGAGGTCGAATTCTTCAACCGT
>CANGPX010000080.1 GCA_947456095.1 Acidimicrobiaceae bacterium | reverse complement strand
CGACCTTGGTGCTGACGTCATCAAAGTTGAACAGCCAGAGGTGGGTGACCCAGTGCGCCAACTTGGACCGCCGTATTTTGAGGGAACCGCGACGTATTACCTCACGACCAATCGCAATCGCCGAAGTGTCTTGGCTGATTTTGAACGTGAAGAAGATCGAGCCTTCATTTTTGATCTGGCCAAGCAAGCAGACATCGTTGTTGAGAATTTCCTTCCCCATCAGCGCGAAGCTTTTGGACTTCTTGCGTTGAAAGAGCAACTTCCTCATCTCATTTGGTTGTCGATTACTCCGGCGGCATCGGGTGGGCCACTTGCCGCTCTTCCAGCCTTTGACCTTTTGGCGCAAGCTCGCTCGGGAATCATGGATGTGACTGGAGAGCAAGGCGGACAACCCCTTCGCGTTGGCACGCCAATTTCTGATGTCATCACTGGTCTCTATGGCGCAATTGGTGCACTCGCGGCACTTCATCGGCGAAACGTCTCGCAAGTTGGGTCAGCCATTGAAGCGCCACTGCTCGAATCCATGGTGACCGGGCTCGTCAATCAAGCCCAGGCTTATCTCGTCACCGGGAGTGAGCCACAGCGAATGGGCAATGACCACCCTTCCATTGCTCCTTATGGGCCGGTGCTCTGTGCCGATGGCCCACTGATGTTGGCGGTTGGTACTGAGCGCCAATATCAGAGCCTTGTTGGCATTTTGGATGATGCGGTCCTGGCGAGTGACCCACGATTTTCCACCTTTACCGCCCGGGCAAACCACCGAGAAGAATTGGCAGAACGCCTAGCAGGATGTTTTGTGCGTCGAACTCGTGCTGAATGGATTTCACTGCTGGGCGAAGCTTCAGTTCCTGCAGCGCCAATCAACACGGTGGCCCAAGCTCTTACCCAAGACCAAATTGTGGCGTCAACGTTGTTGCTGCACGGTCACTACAACGACAAAGCGGTCACGTTGGTTGGTTCGCCCCTTCGAGTGAACGGTGAAACCTTGCCGCTGCGAAGAAACCCACCAACGCTTGGTGCTGATGACGCCGAGATTCGTCAAGCGATGGGACACCTGTGACCAAGAACCTCCCAACAACGTCAATCTTTCCCGCTGGAGATGAGGTGGCCATGAGCGAGGCCATTTCCGAGGTCATTGCTCACGGTGGCTGGGTGAATTTCATCCCCGGCCTCTTAGAGGACCTCGAGGAATTCTTACCTCGAGAAGGTCCGTTCTCGGCGCTGTTTGGTCGACCGGTTCGACCCTTTGCTGAGGTGTCGGTGGTTCCGGCCAAGATGGTGGCCATTGGCGTAAGTCATGGAGCGGGACGCCTTGGTGCTGCTGGGCTCGTTGATCGAGGCCTCGTGCTGCAACCGGGCTGGAAGCTCACGCAAGACCATGCTCGACGAGGTCTCGTGGTTGAAGCGCCACCGCTGAAAGAGGCCATTGCCCAGTTCGTCGCGACCGCACTTCGGTCCTTGACCGCCACGCCACCGCAACAGCAGTGGTCAGCGCTTCGCTATGGCAAAAGGACCTAGCGAGGAGAAACCGCTGTTCCATCAAGCGTGTCAAAGGTGGCAAAACTCTCAACGAGTGACCGGCGCAGTTTCGTCGGCTGGTGTTTTGGATAGCCAAGCACCATGAGGCCGGCAATGCAGTGATGTTGTTCTAAGTGGAAGGCGCCCCGAAGCTCTTCTTCGTCTTTGACCACCATGGTGGTGAGCACACCACCAAGACCAACGGATCGAGCGGCGAGCAACACTGACCAAGCAAAGGGATAGATCGAACCACCGCCGACCAAGGTGTAGCGATCAAGATCGCGATCTACAGTTGCCAAGTAGCGAAGATCGGCCACGAGCAGCATGAGGACTGGAGAGGATTCCAAGTGCTCAGCCATTCCACCTGGACCTTGTTTTGCCGCCTCTTCGAACGCTGAAGCATGACGAATTGCTTCTTGTTCAGCTTCACGATTGGTCACCGATGCCCACGGCACAAGACCAGCTGCGCCTTGGGCCAAGTATTCGTACCAGCCACGTCGGTAAGCCTCACCAAGAAGGGCACGCTGATGTTCATCTTTGACAACCACGACTCGCCACGCCTGACGATTGCCGCCGCTTGGGGCAAATCGAGCGGTCTCGAGAAGGTCGTAGATGGTCTCATCGGACACTTCTCGGTTTTCGAATTCTCGGATCGCCGCGGTAGTGCGAAGCGCAGTCATGAGGTCCATCCCCTCACCCTACGGCCACCGTCACTGCACTGATGCTTCAAGATGTGGCAGGCTCGGAACCGCCAAGGGGGAAACTGTGGAAAAACTCGTCTACGTCTGCTGGATGTCACAAGGAACGCAACCAAGCGAAGTGGGCGAGGTCTTTCGCCGTCAACTCGCACCAAAGTTGCTTGAACTTGGTGTCTTGGGTCTCGAGATGCACCTCGATGATGAGTTCGCTGACACGAGAGCCCCCGTCCCCGCCCCCGACGGAGAAGCACTTCCCGTTGCAGTGGTGTCGGTGTGGTTGGATGCCTATGACTTTCGCGGCGAGGTTGAAGCAGAGATTGCTCGTGTCGCCTCCTCGTTTGCTGGTTACCAAGTGATCGAGTCAATGTATGGCGACTACGGCCGCAATCGAAACAGCGAACCTCGCAACTGGGCCGATGGGGAACGTTCTCCGGGCATTGTCACCATGGCCATGTTCCCGCAGAAGCCGGGACTTGACCGTGAAGCGTTCTGGCAGTTCTGGCACGGCCACCAAAGCCCAATGTCTGAAGCAATTCAGCCGCGTTGCCGCTACGTGCGCAACTTGGTTGTTCGACCCTTCACTGAAGGCGCTCCTGATTTCCAGGGCATCGTTGCTGAGGCGTGGCCATCAAAAGCCCACGTTGAAGATCCTCATCTGTTCTTTGAATCCCATGGCGACAACGACGTGCTCATGGCCAACATCTCGACCATGATTGAGCACGGAAATGCATTCATGGACATGGAACGCCTTCGCAGCGTGACCATGAGTGAGTATCTGATGAAAAGTGTTGCGAGCAAGGCATGATGAACCGTGAAGCACTCATTGCCGCGCACGATCACTACGTTGACGTCGCTGGTCGTTGTGCAGCAACCCAGCAATGGCGCGAGTGGGCCGATCTGTTCGCAAGTGACGCAACCTACATTGAGCATGTCTTTGGAACCTTCAACGGCCCAGAAGAGATCTATGGATGGATCCAGCCGCTCATGGAGAGTTTCCCGAACGTCGAAATGCGGAGTTTTCCCCACGAATGGTGCGTCTTTGATGAGACCCGTGGGTGGTCGATCTGCTGGATTCAAAACCGGTTCCAAGATCCAGGCGATGGCGTTGTCTATCAAGCACCCAACTGCACGATTTTGCACTTTGCTCATGACGGCAAGGTCACCCATGAAGAAGACGTCTACAACCCCATGGCCTTCGCCCCAGTCGTGACGGCATTCATTGATGCCTATGCCAAGCATCACCCAACAGAAACTGACCAATCTCGATGAGTGGAATTTTCGTTACCGAAGACGGCACAGAAGTCACCGCGGAAACCATTGACGGCAAGTTGCTGCTCAATGCAGCTGAATTCGCCAAGGCCACGAAGTGGGAACTGAAAGACATTGGACTGTGCAATGGGCCAGTGTGCATTCCTCTTCGCGGCATTGAGGTTGCCACCCCACACGGTCTTGATGCTTCCCTCTTGGCACAAGTGCTTCGCCGTCGAGTTGTCCTTGACCTCGAATCTGAGTCCGGGGCACTTGGGGGAGATCCACAGGTGCGAAGTGCTGGCTTGATGGACCGAATTGCTCCAGAAGTGGTGTTGCCTGACCTTGATGGCAACCTCCATGCGCTGTCATCGCTTCGCGGCGCCAAAGCACTGCTTGTTACCTTTGCCACCTGGTGTGGGTGCCGCTATGACTTACCGGGCTGGCAAGGCCTCGTTGATGAGTTGGCAGAGTTCGGCCTCAAGGTCTATGCAGTTGCGGTTGACGAAGATGCAGAAAAGGTTCGACGGTTCACGAGTGACTTCAACGCACCGGTCATGATTGATCGTCATCACGTCGTGTCTGAGGCCTACGCCATGAGCAATGTGCCGACGGTGGTGTGGATTGACGAAATGGGCCGAGTAGCGCTGCCAAACTCGTTGGCCTTTGGCACCGACACCTTTTCTGACTTCACCGGAGTGCAATCAGGTCCGCATTTAGATGCGGTGCGCACTTGGGTGCGAACAGGTGCACTTCCTGAAGTTGCCAGCGACCCCGTTTCGGACTTGTCCGGTGATGAAATCGATGCGCGACTGCACTTTCGCCTCGCTGCGGCGTGGCGACGCCATGGCCGAGTGGACGAGGCGGCGAAGCATTTTGCCATTGCCAGCGAACTTGCCCCCTTTGACTGGACGGTTCGTCGGGCGGCAATGCCGCTCACGGGCAGGGACCCGTTTGGCCAAGAGTTCTTAGATCTCTATGACCAGTGGCAAGGAAACGGCGCTCCGTACCACGGGGTTCGACCGATCTAACTCAAGCGTCTCGGCGTTCAAGCAGTACGGCTCCAACACCAAGCAGGACCGCGGCATAGAGGGCCATGACGACAATGCCGTGCCATGTGCTGAGCACAGGAGTTCCTTGGAGCGGCTTTGACGCAACCACGCTTTGCTGGATCTGAAGTGGCAAGAACTTCTCAAGACGGTCTCTGAAGGCTGCGGGCAACAACACGACCAGCAAGAACAGTGGGAACAAGATCCCAACAAACGCCGAGATCGCCCCAGCGGTGTGACGAATGAGAAAGCCGAGGCCCGCGGTCAGCAAGGCTAAGCACACGAGATAGGAAACGGTTGCTCCAAGTGCAGACACGACGCCAGGGTCACTCAGTGAAACTGAGGGTGGGTGATCAGCAACGGTGACGGGACCAAGAGTGATGAAGTGACCGTGGCCCTTTGATGAACCCAAGATGGCTTGACCAAGGAAGAAGGCAATGACTTCGGCGACCACGGCGACCACGCCGACACTTGCTGCAAGGACCAAAACCTTGGCGATGAGCACTTGGCTGCGGCGAGGCACGGCGGCAAACGTCGAGCGAATCGAGCCGCTTCCGTATTCTGCTGTGACCATGAGCACGCCGAGCACACCAATGGCGAGCGAACCCATGGTGACGCCAGCCAAACTTGCCGTCACGGGATCAAAATTGATGACCTCTTCAAGGTGTTTGGCCCATTGGTTGACGGTGATGGCGCAAAACAGCGCACTAAATCCGACCATCAGCAAGAAGAAGGTGCCAAGGCACCACATGGTTGAGCGTACCGAGGTGAACTTGATCCATTCGGATCTCAACACATTGCCAAAGTGCGCCTTCGGTGCAACGTTGGTCTTGGAACTTGTCGCCATCGTCACTTGTTGGTTCCGTCCTGTCCATGAAATTCCACTGCATCGCTGGTGAGCTCCATGAAGGCTTCTTCAAGTGAAGCCACGACGGGACTCAGTTCGTGCAGCACAATCGAATTCGCTGCAGCGATTTCTCCAATGGCAGGAGCTTTCATTCCCTCAACGGTGAGTTGACCTTCGCTTGAAGTCGTCGTCGCGCCCTGATTGCGTAAGAGTGATGCAAGCTGTTCAAGGTCGGGACTTTGCACGTGGACCCGTTCAGTCGTGTGCTCGGCAATGAACCCATCAACGGTCGTTTCAGCTTTGAGCGTTCCATTGCCAATGACCACGAGATAGTCGGCAGTAATGGCCATCTCTGCCATCAGGTGGCTCGAGACAAACACCGTTCGACCCTCAGCCGCCAAGTTGCGAAGCAAGGTGCGAACCCAAACAATGCCTTCTGGGTCGAGGCCATTGACTGGCTCATCAAAGAGCAACACGCTCGGGTCGCCAAGCATCGCCGCAGCGATGCCGAGGCGCTGACCCATGCCGAGCGAAAAGCCGCCCGTGCGCTTCTTCGCCGTTGAGGTGAGGCCAACGAGCTGAAGGACTTCGTCAACGCGAGAGCGAGGAATCCCGTTTGATGCAGCGAGTGACCACAGGTGTTTGTATGCGGTTCTTCCTGGGTGGATTGCGTGCGCATCAAGGAGCGCTCCGACATGGCGCAGTGGGGAGGCAGATGCCCGAAAAGGCTTTCCGTCAATGAGCACTTCGCCAGAGGTTGGACGGTCAAGTCCGAGCATCACGCGCATGGTGGTCGACTTGCCCGAACCATTTGGTCCTAAGAACCCCGTCACCGCTCCATCGCGAACGGTGAACGACAAATCGTTGACCGCCACCTTGTCTCCGTATGACTTCGTGAGACCGGTCACCGTGATCATGGGTTGCACTTCCTCCAACGCAGGTGTGATGAACACCATGGCATCACTACTGTGCTCGACCTTAGCGGCGTACGGTGCAAAGAGGGAGAGAACATCCGTTCTTTGAAGTTCCCGTAGAGGAGCGTGACGTATGTCTGCAATTGTCCTCGAAGTGCTTCGGTATTCAAGTGTGATTCCACTTGATCACCCGAACTCATTTCTTACGTGGGGTTGGTTCTCCCTCTCGTACTCGAACGCAATAGTGGTTGGCCTGATGGGACTCACGTTTCTTGGTGCGATTCTGATTCCCTTTCCACACGGATCAAACAACCGGGGTGGCAAATGACTGCGCCAACAAAGAATTGGACCGGGGCGCTTCGTGAAGCGGGCCTGCGCTCGCTTCCACCCGAGCGCTTGCTTCCAGAAACCCAACCGAGTTACGTCGCTTCATGGATTTACGTCTTTGGCGCACTCACCATGGCGGCGCTTGGAATCATCACGGCAACAGGACTGGTCTTGGCGGTGATGGGGCCAACGTGGTGGCACCATTCTGCAACGGGCCACTTCGTCAATTCGCTGCATCTGTGGTCGGTTGAATTGTTCTTCTTTGCCATGGTGGTTCACCTGTGGGGCAAGTTCTTCATGGCTGCATGGCGAGGAAACAGAGCGCTCACCTGGATGACCGGGGTCGTATGTTTTATGGCATCAGTTGGCACTGCGTTTACGGGCTATCTCTCCCAAACCAACTTCGATGCACAGTGGATAGCGACCCAAGCCAAAGATGGGATTAACTCAACTGGCGCTGGAGCAGTGTTCAACGTGTTGAACGTCGGCCAGATGCTGATGTGGCACATCACCTTGTTGCCACTAGCAGTTGGCGCAATTGCGGTACTTCATGTGCTGCTCGTCAGAAAACGTGGTGTGGTCCCACCATTTGCTGACGACATGACGAAAACAGAGGTGGCGAAATGAAGAGGCGGAAGGCTTTTCACCCCGACCGTGAGGTGAATCCCTGGGCTGGTCCAACTCGGCCCTATGACATTGCCAAAGAGGTCGTCATCTGTGTTGTGGTGATGGCCGTGCTCACAGTGGCGTTAGCCGTGCTGTTTGGCTCCCCCGATGATCGAGCGGTCACGCTCAAGCAATGGGCAACTGAGACTCCCATTGACTTTGCCGCAACTGCTGCAGCAGAACTTGATGGCTCAGCTGGCACTGCTTCATATGGACCTCCCTATAACTCGGCCTCAACTGGTCCAAGCATCTTGGGGATTTCGCCGGCAAAAATCGTTGGAGTTCATGTGCGCGTCAACGCGGCGAAGGACTTTGTCCTCTCACCGGTTGCGACCTTGCCGCAAAATCCAGCAGCGACGTTGGCCATTTCTACCTTTGAACAAGCAACCTTGCGTCAGCAACAACAGTGGGCTGCGGCGTACACGAAAGCGGTCACCGCAAAGCAGGTGCAAGCAGTTGATGGCCGAGTCATCGTGGCAAAGGGAAACTTTGGGCCAGTTGGGGTCATTGTTGATCAACTGGTCTCCATGGCGCAGTCGGGAGCTTTGGATTCAACGATGTTGACCCAGGAGCGTTTCTTTTCAACTGACTCCACCAAGCCCTTGTTGTTCTTGTCTGATGGCAGCTATCTGGCCAATCGGGCAGCGATTGATCACCTACAAGGTGACCAGTGGGGGATGATGAACGAAACAGGATCATGGCCGGGCCAAGCATGGCTGTGGCTCTACACCATGTGGTATCAAGTGCCGGGGCTCTCAACCTCAGACAATGCCGACCTGCAGGTGTGGGCGATCATGATGGGACTGACCTTGGTGTTGTTGTTCGTGCCATTCATTCCTGGTCTTCGGTCAATTCCTCGATGGACTCGGGTCTACCGACTGATCTGGAGAGCGCACTACAAGGCGCAGTAGTTCATCACGCCATTCCAAAAGAGCCCCGCACAAGTGGCGGGGCTCTTGGTCGTTGCGGCTGAACGCGTCACTTGAGATGTTGGGTCATGGCAAGGAGGCGACCAGAAGCTGAAGGTTGGAGTACCGCTCGAGGAGGGGTGGCTGAGGAAAACGCCTCCCTCTAGGCTGGGTGAAAGAAGAAGGGTGTGGCAATGTTCTCAACGCGCAAATCAACGGAAATGGTCACCGCCGATACGGCTCTGCCGGGTCGAAGCACCCGAATTGTTCCCTCGCGCCCACACCTCGTCCTTGGCACTTTCCTCACCGGTCCTTACCCCGAGGGCACCGAGCTTGCCTACTTTGCTCTGGGGTGTTTTTGGGGAGCTGAGCGAGCCTTTTGGAACTTGGCTGGTGTCTTCACGACTGCTGTTGGTTACCAAGGTGGCTTCACCGAGAATCCGACCTATGAAGAGGTGTGCACCGGCAAAACTGGCCACACCGAAATTGTCCTCGTTGCCTTCAAACCAAACGAGATCTCCTATGAGTCCTTGCTCTCGGTGTTCTTTGAGAACCATGACCCAACCCAAGGCATGCGACAAGGCAACGACATTGGCACGCAGTACCGCTCGGCCATCTACACGACCACACCTGCTCAAGCAGAACTTGCCGACAAGGCAGTGCAGATGTTTGGCGAAAAGTTGAGCCAAGCCAAGTTTGGCCCTGTGACCACTGAAATCACCTCAGCAAAGCCGTTCTACTTCGCTGAGGACTACCACCAGCAGTATTTAGAGGCGAACCCCTTTGGCTACTGCGGACTTGCTGGCACTGGGGTGAGTTGTCCCGTTGGGCTGTTCGCCCAACCCTAAAACGCTCAGAACCCCGGTGAGGCCAATGCGGTGTCGTTGCCTTCGCCAGAAGATCCTCAAGCACCACAGCCTCCTTGGCATTTGGTGTGTTTGCTGAACGTGGTGAAGAGCCTCCGCCAACGGACACCTCATGTTCAACGTTTTTCTCCTCGCACGGGGGCAGGCCGTGCAATGAAGCAAGCGAAGACAACAGCGATTCCTTGGGCTTGAGTGCCGAAAGGCCAAGTAACTGCAACGGCTCAGTAGCGCAGCTCTTCCAACACGAGACCTTGAAGGTGCCCTACGATCGCAGTGAACGGGGGAACCATGCATGGTCGTCGACTGCTGCTTGCCTTGACGGACCAACGCCACGGTGAACGTTGTGATCTTTCGTTGACCGTCCTTTCTTTGG
>CANGPX010000079.1 GCA_947456095.1 Acidimicrobiaceae bacterium | reverse complement strand
TTTTGATGCCAGCTTCACGGCCAGCATCAATTCGAGCTTGTCGACGCCACTTTTGCAGTGTGCTGACACTGAGGGAAAACTCCTCAGCCAGCGACGAAATACGCTCACCTGCGAGCATGCGCTCGCAAAGCTGGAGCCGAAACTCCGGTGAATACTGAAACGGCATGACTACCTCCTTGGTAGTTCACGACCATTTTGATACGAAAGAGTGGTCCCCTCAACGGGGATCAGCCCAGGTGGAGCGGGCGACGGGAATCGAACCCGCGTTCTCAGCTTGGGAAGCTGATGTTCTGCCTCTGAACTACGCCCGCGAGGTGTGTTCGGAACACGCTTGCACCTCAAAGGTTACTACTGCGCTTTCGTGGTCGCTCAGGTTCCTCAAATTTGAGGTTTGTGGAGTCCAAAGTCTGAAGGCCGATGTTGCGTCGGATTGGGAATGCCTTGGGAATGGAACTGGCCATCGAAGTCGGAAGTTGCCGAGCCGTGGTCACCTCAGCTGCCTAACTGAGCAAATTCCAGCGGGTTTCTTCACAACTCGAGGGTTTGAGATGCGGCCGACGTTCAATTGGCTGTTGTTGCTGACAAAAAGGTGGGCAAGAGAGCAACTCCAGACCTCAGTCGAGTAGCTCACCGATGGCAAGGTCAAATGTGAGCGACACCACTTTGACGGCCCCTAGTGAATTGGGATCGCCTTTTGCTTCCGAAAACGAATGACGACGAAGGCCATTGCGTACACGCCAAGTGCCAAAAGTGGGCTCCAAGTAATTGCGGCTTGTGAATGCACAAAGCTTGAAACCATCAGTTCGGCCGCAATGCCAAAGACCGCTGCCAAGGTGAACAACAGCGAAGAGTGTCCGTTGGCCGACAAGACCCAAGAAAAGTAGGCGGCAACTGCCCACAGGGTCCCAGATACACACAGTGGAATGAGTGCCTCGCGAAACCCCGGCAACGGTGCGCCAACGAGGCTTGGGAAAATGAGTGGTCCCGCGACCATCACCACAATGGCGGCAAGGAGGGCAAATGCAAGCGTCAACATGGCGCCAGAGCGAATCGTTGCCTTTTCACCAATGGCTTTGGTTCGTGGAATGAGCGCGCTCGTGACTGGGCCAGCGAACATCATCACCCCGCTGCCAAGAAACGCGGCAAACGCAATCACCCCCGCGACCTCGGCGGAGAGAAAGTGCCGAGCCATCCAGGTCGGGATGGTGAGGGGAAGATAGAGACCAATTGCCAGCAAACTCTTGAGCAACTGCGAATCTCCACCGTGGTGCGCAGTTTCACGAGGAATGGCTCCTCGACTGCGTCGCATTGCATAGAGCGCCATGATCAGCCCGCCGACTGCGGTGACGCCAACTGAGGCGACGAGGGCAAGAAATACCGGATCGACCTCATGGGCGAACACTAACGAGCAGCACCGAACAACTGCCTCGATGAAGGCGATCGTCACGGAGGCAACAAGCATGCCGCGGGCCACAAGCATGGCGGTTGGAAGCGCAGCGAACAAGGTCAATGACCCAAGCAAAATACCAAGAAACGCATTCAGTCCGCTGACGTGCAGGTAGGAACTCACCAGCGGGGTCAACGCAAGAGCCAAGACTGAGGGCAGGGCAAGTCGAAAGAGTTGTCGAACGACTGGAGCATAAGAATTTGCTCGGGTAATCAACGAAATTGCGACGTATTCAATGCCAACGCTCGCCGACGCGCACAAGGTGCCAATCGCAAGCAATGGTCCAACTGACGAATACAGCGATGGTGAGGTGACTCGCAAGAACAAGAGGTTGAAGATGGCATTGATGACGCCGCCAAGACCAGCACCGACAACGAGAATTGTCCCGGAGTGCAAAAGCGGTGACGCGTTGAGGCGCTCATCGTTGTGACCCTCTTGCTCATTGGTCGTCACGGAAGCCCCTTTATTTCCCTGATGATTCTCGCACTTTTCAGGGTGCAGTGAAGTGGGCCTGTGGTAATTTCTGGACGTGTACATCGGCGAGTTGTTCTCCGAAAATGAGCTCAAAGAGCGAGCGGCCACGCTTTCCGAGGAGTACAAGGTTTCGCAGCCTTTTCGGCATGTGATTTTCGATGGACTGTTCGATTTGCAAGTCCTGCGGGCCGTAGCCAACGAATTTCCAGAAAACGACTGGATTCAGTACGACACCAATTCTGAAATCAAGTTGGCTCTCGAAGATGAGTCCCGGATGGGTCCAGTCACTCGGTCGGTCATTCACGAGTTGAACGGCCAACGCTTCATCAAGTTTCTTGAGGAAGTGACGGGAATCACGGGGCTGATTGCTGACCCCTACTTGCAAGGCGGGGGCCTTCATCAGATCCGGCGTGGTGGCTTCTTGAAAGTGCACACGGACTTCGACAAACACGACCTGCTCCATCTTGATCGGCGACTCAACGTGCTCGTCTATTTGAACGATGACTGGGAGGAGAGTTACGGCGGTCACCTGCAGTTATGGGATACGGAGATGACCACCTGTGCTGCCAGCGTGCTCCCGATTCTTGGTCGTTGTGTGATCTTCTTAACGAACGATTTTTCCTTACATGGTCATCCTGATCCACTGACCTGTCCAGTCGATCGAAGCCGTCGTTCAATCGCGATGTACTACTACACGAATGGTCGACCTCCAGGTGAAGTCAAGGCCAATCACACCACCGTGTTCTTTAAGCGGCCAGGTGAAAAGATTCCGATGATGAACGTGAAGTCGCGGTTGATTTGGACCGCAAAACGTTGCGTTCCACCAATCTTGATGGACGCTCTGCAAAAGCACCGTCGCTCGTAGTTCTTGCTCCACCCGCAGGTCAAGGAAAACCAAACGCCAGTTGCCCGTTCGCTGTGCTGGGTTTCACCTTTGCAACGCAGTGTGCCAATTCCTCCCGGGAAGCTCAACCAAGTGCACGCTCCCCAGCCGTTGAGGTTTTGGCTGGGAAAAACTTGACGTCTTGTAGCCTGAGCACGTGGCTCGCCTTTCCGTCCTTGATCTCGCCACGGTGACGGCTGGAACCTCAACAACACAGGCCCTCGAAGGCGTGACTGCTCTTGCGCAAGCTGCTGAGTCCTTTGGGTTTCATCGCTTCTGGGTGGCTGAACACCATGGCATGGCCGCCGTTGCGAGTTCTGCACCAGCGGTGCTGTTGGCGCACATTGCCGCTCACACTCAACACCTTCGCCTTGGCGCCGGTGGAGTGATGTTGCCCAACCACGCACCGCTCGTGATTGCCGAACAATTTGGCACGTTAGAAGCACTCCACCGGGGACGGATTGACTTAGGCCTTGGTCGAGCTCCGGGGACTGACCCGGCAACGGCTCGAGCATTGGGCCGAGGAAATGCGGAAAGCTTTCCCGATGATGTGGTGGAGCTTCTCTCTTATTTCGCTGACGTTGCCCCAGTTAAAGCCATCCCTGGAGCCGGTGATCACCCAGAAGTGTGGCTGCTTGGTTCTTCGACCTACTCAGCTCAGCTTGCTGCTTACTTAGGGCTTCCCTTTAGCTTCGCCTATCACTTTGCTCCTGGCCTCGTCGACCAGGCTCTTTCGATCTATCGAGACCAGTTCCGGCCAAGCACCTATCTCGACGCACCCTATTCAATGGTGGCGGTAACGACACTGTGTGCGCCAACTGCTGAAGAAGCGAACTTTCTCGCTGGCCCACTTCGCCTTTCAACCTTGCTCCTTCGAACCGGGCGACCGGCGCCCATGTCTTCTCCGGAGTTTGTCGCCGAGCGAGGTTTTTCTGCTGACGAGCAAGCGCTTCTCGCTCAGGCAACTGCTGCCCATGTCATTGGTGACCCCGCACAAGTGGCAGAAGGCCTGGAGGAACTCCAAAAGCGAACAGCGGTCAACGAAATCATGGTGTCAACTCGTGCGTTTTCGCTGCAGGACCGAATTCAGTCGTTGCAACTGACCGCTCAGGTAATGGGACTCCGGGTCACTGCATCTTCCACAGCGTGAATCACCTCATTGTCACCCCTGGAGCATTTGTGCTCTACGTGATCGTTGCCACCATTACTCCCGGGCCAAACAATGTGATGCTCATGACCGTTGGTCTGACAAAAGGACATGCCCAAGCGCTTCGCGCTGGACTTGGGGTCTCGACCGGTTGGGGATTCCAAGTCTTGTTGTGTTCCCTCGGCCTTGGCACTGTGGTTGGCTATGTGCCCCAACTGAGCGTTGGCATTGAAATTCTTGGTCTCACGTATTTGTTGTGGTTGGCCTGGCACCTGTGGCGAGCAGATGAACTTGGCGGTGCTGCGCCCATTCTCTCGTTCACGGGGGCATTCTTCTTTCAGTGGGTGAACCCGAAGGCATTGTCGATGTCACTCACCACCGCAGGACTGTTCGTCGTGACTGCTTCTCAGGGAGTGCCCCTCGCATCGGCATTGGCTGTGACGGCTGGATGCACGTTGTTGTGCATCCCCTCAACTGCCACCTGGGCATTGCTTGGGGTCTTTTTGAAGCGGCATCTGTCAACGAAAACCTCTGTTCGCACCTTTAACCGAGTGGCATCAGCAAGCCTCTTGGCGACAGTCATCTGGCTGGCGGTCACCCACGGTTGAACTTTTGGACGAAAAGAGCGAGAGAGGGGGTCGAATTGGCCACTATCGTTTGTACTCATGGTGCTCTCGGACCGTTCAATAAAGCAAGCGCTCGAGTCGGGTCGGATTGAAATCGAACCACTCGGTGAGCGATGCATTCAGCCGTCGTCAGTTGACCTCCACGTCGACCAGTACTTCCGGTTGTTTCGCAATCACACCCAACGGGTCATCGATGTCCGCGAAGACCAAGAAGACCTGACCGAGTTGGTCGACGTTGGACCCGACACGCCGCTCATCTTGCACCCAGGCGAATTTGTCCTTGGATCAACCATTGAGCGAGTGAAGTTGCCAGATGATCTCGTGGCTCGCCTTGAAGGCAAGTCTTCACTTGGACGCTTGGGACTGCTCATTCACTCAACTGCGGGCTTTGTTGACGCTGGTTGGGATGGCCACTTGACCCTTGAGTTGTCGAACGTTGCCAATTTGCCCATCACCTTGTACCCGGGCATGAAGATTGGCCAAATCTCATTCTTTGAGATGACCACTCCAGCAGATCAGCCCTATGGCGCCAGTGCGCTTGGGTCGAAGTACAAGAACCAGTGGGGTCCAACCCCAAGTCGTTATTCAGAGAACTTCAAGCAGCAGTAAGGAACTACTCGCCATGAATTGGCGAGTTTTCGACACTACGGAGGCGTTGTGCTCATTCGGATTATTCTTGGACTCGGCGTCACCATTGCCTGTTTTGCCATTGCTGGGAAGCGATTCTTCTGGCTGTCGAAACTCATTCGCAGTGGCCAGCCAGCCCCTCGTCGCTTCCAAGGTTTCTCCAAGAAGATCGAAGCCGAAGTCGTCGAAGTCGCTGGTCAAAAGAAGCTGCTCAAGTGGACCGTTCCCGGCCTTGCCCACTTCTTTGTCATGTGGGGATTCACGATTCTGCTCCTCACCATCATTGAGGCCTACGGCAACCTCTTCCAGCGGGACTTCCACATCCCCCTCATTGGTGAGAACGCGTTTGTTGGCTTCATTGAAGACTTCTTCGCCGTGATGGTGCTCGTCTCGCTCACCACGTTCTCAATTATCCGCATCAAGAACGACCCGAAGCGTAAAGAACGCTCCTCGCGTTTTTACGGCAGCCACACCGGAGCTGCATGGCTGGTGCTTGGCATGATTGCCCTCGTCATCATCACCTTGCTTGCCTACCGTGGTGCACAGGTCAACACTGGCAACTTCCCCTACGCCTCACACTGGGCCTTTGCCTCTTATGCGGTGGCGAGTTGGATTGAGCCCCTTGGTTCAACCTTCAACTCGGCATTTGAGACGATCATGTTGCTCGCCAACGTTGGCGTGATCACCGGCTTCTTAGTCTTTGTTGCCTACTCCAAGCACCTCCACATTTTCTTGGCCCCCATCAACATTGGAATGTCCCGTCGCCCACGCGCCCTTGGTGGTCTTGACAAGACCCCTGACATGGACATGGAAAATGTCACGGAAGACACGGTCTTTGGTGTCGGCAAAATTGAAGACTTCACCTGGAAGCAGATGCTCGACTTCGCCACCTGCACCGAATGTGGTCGTTGCCAGTCTGTTTGTCCAGCATGGAACACTGACAAGCCACTCAGTCCGAAGCTGCTCATCATGGGCCTGAGAGACAACATGTTCTCCCAAGCCAACCGACTGATTGCCGATAAGGCAGACGCAGGCGGCGGCGAAGCCGGTGAGGTTCAGACCCTTGTGCCTTTCACCATTGACCCAGATGTGCTGTGGTCATGCACGACCTGTGGAAGCTGCGTCGAGCAGTGCCCAGTTGACATTGAACATGTTGACGCCATTATTGACATGCGTCGCTATGAAGTGTTGATGGAATCGCGCTTTCCAGCCGAGGCAAGTTTGTTCCTTCGCAACCTAGAGAATCAAGGCGACCCCTGGGGTCTTGGTGCTTCCAAGCGTCTTGAGTGGACTGCCAACGTTGACTTTGAGATTCCTGTGGTTACCGACAAGATCCCAGAAGACGTGGAATACCTCTACTGGGTTGGTTGTGCTGGTGCATTTGACGACCGTGGCAAAAAGCAGGTCGAGTCCGTTGCTCGCACGCTCAATCGCGCTGGGGTCAAGTTCGCGATTTTGGGACCACGTGAGAACTGCTCTGGTGACCCAGCCCGACGAGTGGGTAACGAGTATCTCTTCCAAGAAATTGCCAAGGGCAACATTGAAACCATGCAATCAGCTGGGGTGAAAAAAGTTGTGGCTTCTTGCCCACACTGCTTTAACACCATCAAGAACGAGTACCCAGACTTGGGCGGTGACTTTGAAGTCGTCCACCACGCTGAACTCGTCGAGCACCTCTACCGCAACGGCAAGTTGAAGCCCGGTACGAACTACACCGGCACGGTTACCTATCACGACCCTTGCTACCTCGGCCGTCACAACCGGATTTTCGATGAGCCACGTTCACTGCTGAATGCCATTCCCGGGGTCACCCAAGTCGAAATGGGTCGCTGCCGTGAAAAGGGCTTCTGCTGTGGTGCAGGTGGTGCTCGCATGTGGATGGAAGAGAACATCGGCAAGCGCGTCAACATGGACCGCACCGCCGAAGCGCTTGGCACTGGCGCCGACATTGTCTCAACCGCCTGCCCGTTCTGCATGATCATGATCGACGACGCCGTGAAGGCCAATGGCCGTGAAGACGTCCGAGTCATGGACATCACTCAGGTCTTTGAGCAGTCCCTCCTCGAGCCGGTTGCTGCTGTTGCGGCACCAGCGGCAGAAGCCATCGAGGAAGAGCTCTCCGCTCCACAAGCGGAGTAGTCACTTCGCTCATCATGAGATGACCCAGAGCGAAGCTCTGGTCTGGTGAATTGCAGGTAAGCGAAACGGGGTAATTCTCGTTGCTGGCTTGTCCACAAGAGTTGGTACTCATCAGCCTTTGAGGTCCAGTTCATTCGGCAATCTCGATGAGGTTGTTGCCAAGTTTTAGATCTCATGAATTCCCTTGTGGTGCGAATTGCGAAGCGAACTTCCCTGCAAGTCTCAAGCGCACGCTTGACACCGATGAATCTGCTCGAAGGTCTGCCACTCAACAGAAATCTCCAAAACGATATGATATTTCATATCAAAAGTTCTGGAGGGGGTGAAGTGGCAGCAAGCAACTTGATTCGAGAAGCTCGACGGGCAAATGGCCTTTCCCAGCGGAGTGTGGCCCAACGGGCTGGTATCGCTCAGCCGGCAATTGCCGATATCGAGCGATCGGCTCATGACCCATGCGTTGCGACGCTTGATCGACTATTGGCGGCTACTGGATTTACATTGACTGCACTCCCCACCTTTTCGTGGACGGTTTCGAGGTGGGCCGATTTTCTCTATCAAGAACTTCGAGGGAGTCGACAAAGCCAGAGCGTGCTTTTCCGCGCCATCATTGGAGTCAGCGATGAACTCCGGGCCGCTGAGCCATGTCTCAGGGTCGCCTTGTGCGTTGCCGAGCCAGCATGTTGTGGTGATCTTCGTTACGACGCCGCTCTCGCCGCGGTGGTTGAACATCACCTCACCGTTGACCTTCTTCCGGTCCCGCCATGGGTGAACAAACCAAGTCGTTTCTTGAAAGATCCTTGGCGTGCAACTCCAGATTTTCAGGTGGAAGAGCTTCTCCCCGCCTTCCAGCGCCACGGCATTTTGCTTTCGGCCTCTGAGCTCGAAAGTATTTGAGTTGTACTTCACTCGCCACGACATTGAAGAAGGTCTTGCGCAACTCGTCGCTGAACTCTCAAGCCTTAACCAACTCATCACGGTTCAAGTGGTGGGTGGAGCTGCGATCATGCTGCATGCCGATCGTGGGATCCTCACCAATGATGTTGATGCCCTCTTTGTAACGGATTCTCCGGTGCAAGCCGCTATTGAACGCGTGGCAGCTTCTCGAAATTGGTCGATGGATTGGGCGAACAACAATGTTCTGCTCTTCGTGAGTCACTTTGATCAGCCAAGCGATTGGGAGGCTCGCTTCACGAGTGGTGAAGCCCGAATCCTGATTGCCCGGCCACCACTGCTGTTGGCGATGAAATTGCTGGCGGGACGCGGGATGCGCGACAACGACGATATTGATCTCCTTGTGGAGCTCTGCGGCATCACTGGGTTGGAAGACGCTCTTCAACTCTTTGATCACTACTACCCAACTGAAGTGATCGCTCCGAAGGCACTCCTTCATCTCATGCGGCGCTTTTCTCCAGACGAATGATCTGACTCCTCCGATGGAAGTTTCAGTCTGGGAGGATCCCTGTCGCCGAGGTTGCGGTGAAGGTTGCCAGAAGTCGCTCGTCGTTCACCATGGCAGTTCGAAATCCATCCCAGTCCGGGTGTTCGCCGTTGCCGAGCCGGTAGTGCTCAACGAGCATGTCGACCACTTCGTCGCTCGGTGACTGAGCAACAGGGCTCAACTCGACCGTTCCGTCGAGGCTCACCCACTGAAAGACGTTGTCGCTCCAGATGAACAGCGTGGACCGTGGGTCACGTTGCAAGTTCTTGGTCTTGGCCCGAGTCGCGGTGAGCGAAATGGTGAAGCGGTTGCTGTCGGCGACGTAGAAGATGACCGATTGTTGTGGTCGGCCATCACTGCGCAAGGTGGTGAGCAGTGCATTTCTGCTCGTTGCAGCGAAACCAAGTGCTGAGTTGAGTTCCATGCAATCAACTTACGCGCAGGAGGGTTGACTGAGAAGAAATGGCTGTTCACACATTTGTAACGTTGCGTGAACATCGCCGAAATCCCGAGCGACAAAGGTAGGGGAACCTCAAAAGAGGTGGCGCCAACGTTGTCGCCGTTCACTCGAAGCACGAGCAGAAATGGAGACAACGTCGTGGATGCAGCAACCATGATTCCGTATCCGCAGTGGCTG
>CANGPX010000078.1 GCA_947456095.1 Acidimicrobiaceae bacterium | reverse complement strand
TCGAAGGCCATTTGGAAAAACCCCATTATTTCAAGGGTTTTGTGGTGCGGGCGGAGGGATTCGAACCCCCAACCTTCTGATCCGTAGTCAGATGCTCTAATCCGTTGAGCTACGCCCGCAAGGTATTGCTTCCGCATTACTGCGGACTCCTACTGTAGCGCGGCAGCGTTCTGCGCATTTTCATGAGCTGTCAGGAGGTGCTTTTGGCCAGCTTCTCTTCAACGTGCGACAACGAGTCAATCATCTTCGACAAAGTCGCTTCTTGGGAAGCAAGTTGCTTGTCTTGGTTCACCAAGTGGGCTTGAATCTCGATGGCCTGCTGCAAAATCGCCGCCGCATCGTTGTAGGTGGCTTCTGCCCGAGCATCAGCTGCTTTGGCTTGAATGTTTTGGCCAACAATGATGATGGGCAGCAGGACGAGTTGCAGCAGTGAACTCGAGAGCCAAATAACAATGGTGACAATGTCACCTTTTTGAATGACTCCAGGAAGGCCAACAAGTGCGATGACCGTGAAGAGGTAGGCAGCCCACATAGTCCCGATGATGGTGGTGACCTTGAGGCCAATTTTGGCGTTGAGGCGAGTGATGAAGCTTGGGTGATCAAGTTGGCGCTGGTCATCAACTCTGATGGGGCCAGCAGCAACTCGTGCATCAAGATGTTCTTGTGGATGCGGCATTGCGTTGATGTCCATAACAAGAGTTTGCCCTGCCCCACTGTCTCGACGCATGATTTGGTCAACGTTCAGGGCCATCAACTAGGTTTCGGTCAGAAACCTTGGGGGGAACCATGGTCACAGCATTTGAACCAGCCAAGCTCGGACCCATTGAGCTGAAGAACCGAATCATTAAAGCGGCAACTTTTGAGGGTCGCGCACCGAAGGGTGCGGTCACACAAGACCTGATCGATTTCCATGTCGCCGTTGCCGAAGGTGGCATTGGCATGACAACGGTTGCCTACTTGGCCGTTGCCCCAGAGGGGCGCACCGATCGCAACTGTGTGCTGCTGAGTGACACCGCCAACCTTGAAGGACTTCAGCGCTTGACCGCCTCGGTCCACGACGCTGGTGCCAAGATCTCGGCACAAGTTGGCCACTCGGGCCCCGTTGGCAATAGTCGATCGAATCATGCACCTTCGCTTTCGCCATCAGGTGGCCGCTCACCGCTTGGCATGGTGTCACAGCCAGCCACGAATGAGGATCTGGACCGCATCTTGTTGGCCTTCCGCCAATCAGCACGCAACGCGGTTGAGGCCGGATTTGACTGCATTGAGTTGCACCTCGGCCACGGCTACTTGCTGTCATCTTTTTTTAGCCCGAAAGCCAACACTCGAACCGATCACTACGGCGGGAACCTAGAGAAGCGTTCGCTCTACCCACGAAAAGTTGTTGAAGCCGTCCGCGAAGAGATCGGTGATCGGATTGCGCTGACTGCCAAGATCTCGATGCGTGACGCCACAAAGGGCGGCATTGAACTCGAGCACTCCATCCCAACGGCGCAACTCCTCGAACAAGACGGGCACCTTGATGCCTTGGTGTTGACTGCAGGGAGTTCACTCAACAACCCAATGTATTTGTTCCGCGGCAAAGCACCTCGGAAAGAATTTGCCGAAACCTTGCCGCAGCCACTCAAGCTTGGCTTCAAAGTGGTTGGGCGTCGTTTCATGCCGGACTACCCCTATGAAGAGGCCTACTTTCTCGACATGGCTTCTGAGTTCCGCTCAGCGCTCAAGATGCCACTCGTTCTCCTTGGTGGTATTTCCAATGCTGCAACCATTGAGCAGGGCCTCGGTGCTGGCTTCGAGTTCGTGGCCATGGGCCGAGCCTTGTTGGCGGAACCTGATTTGCTGCTTCGTTACCAAGACGGCACGGCCAGGGAGTCACAGTGCTCGCACTGCAACCGGTGCATGGTGTCGATCTACACCGGGACTCGTTGCACGGAGTCGTTCAGCGCCTGACTCGACTCAGCGACTGAAGAGGTAGTGACCGCCCAAAATTCCGGCGACATTGCCAACAATGGTGACCCGCTCAAGTAGCGGGCCAAACGCATCACGACTGAGGCTTCTCGCATTGCCACCACCGATGTAGCAGTGGTCGAAATTGATGAGGGTATCGAGCATCTGAATCGCGGAGACGACTTTCGGATTCCAAATCGCCTCGGTCGTGCGCTTGCGGTTCCGATTGCCAAGTTCTCGGTCGAGCGTTTTCTCGCCGAACAGTGGCATTGAACCCATTTCCAGATGCGGGGCAGCAACACCATCTGAGTAGAGGGCAAAGCCAAAGCCAGTCCCAAGTGTGCAGACCACTTCAATACCTTGGCGCGAGATGACGGCTAAGCCCTGCATCTCGGCATCATTGGCCACTTCAACGGGAACGCCGAGGCGGGCTGACACGGCTGAGGCGAGGTCAAATCCTTGCCACTCAGCTCGAAGGGTCTTGTCGACTTTCGTGCCAAGGCCCATTGGTGCTTCAAAGTGTGGGGCAACGAGGATTCGACCATCTCGCACCACGCCAGGAAAGCCAATGGCAACTCTGGTTGCTTGTGGCAATTTTCCCGCCAAGCGCACGAGCGTTTCCACCATGCCGGTTGGTCCATCAGGAGGCAAGGGATAGTGCGTCGATGCGCGCACGCGTTTTGTCACCATCTGCCCGCTTGCATCAAGGACCGCGCCTTTGATGCCGCTCCCACCAACGTCAATGGCAAGTGTTGCCACTTCTGACTTTGTCATGGCCTCCACGGTACCAATCCTGCATACCTCAGTTCTCGCCGGTAGCGTCTGAGCATGGTTGAACCTTGGTTACTTGATGCTTGTGCGCTCGTTGATGCTTATCGCTCAGGCGAAGTCCACCCAAAAGAAGTAGTCGCTGCCAGCATTGAGGCCATGTCTGCTTCAACGCTGAATGCCATTTGTTTCGTCGATGCTGATCGAGCACTCGATGAGGCAAACTCAGCCAATGTGCACCTTCCCTTTGGTGGCGTGCCAGCAGGAGTGAAAGAACTCGATGCGGTCAAGGGTTGGCCACAGACCGAGGCGAGCCTCGTCTTTGAAGGTCACGTAGCTGACTACACCGACACCTACGTCGCACGCTTTCAACAAGCCGGTGCGATTTTGTTGGCCCAAACAACCGCCAGTGAATTTGGCGGCACGAACTGCACCAACACCCGTCTCCATGGAGCAACGCACAATCCGTGGAAGCAGGACTCAACTCCAGGTGGATCCTCTGGCGGCTCAGCCGCAGCAGTTGCTGGCGGCTTGCTTCCCATTGCCACTGGAGGCGATGGTGGAGGCTCCATTCGCATTCCAGCTGGCTTCACTGGACTCGTGGGGTTAAAGGGCACCTACGGGCGTATTCCACTCAGTCCAAAGGCTGATGTCGAGCCATTGACCGTCTCGAAGGGTTGCCTTGCTCGGTCAGTTCGCGATACCGCTCGGTTCTTTGACGTCACCAATGGCCATGACCCCCGAGACCCGAGAAGTTTTCCAAGGGTCGAAGGCTACGAAGCCCGACTTGGCACCACCGACTTGAACAAACTCCGCGTTGCGGTGATCCCTGATCTTGGGACCGCCGTGATTGCCAATGCGGTTCGTATGGCCGTAGACGACGCAGCAGGAGCGCTCATCGCTCGCCACAACTGGCAGCGAGTTGACGTTGATCTCGGCCTCACCCAAGGCGGATGGGAGTGGTCCATTGCTGGATGCATTCCGGTGCTCAATCAGTTGGGCGACCTGTGGCCTGAATGCGCCGACCTGTTGACTGCGGAGATGCGCTTTGGACTGAAAGCAGCAGCGAAGCATGGATCAATGGATGCCATGATCGCAATCGACCGCTACCGAAAAGCAACGGTTGAGAACATGGCTCGAGCATTTGAGCAAGTAGACCTCATCATCTGTGCGACCAACCCAGACATTGCCTTCGGCGCATCTGGACCAATGGCGACAACAGTCGATGGCGTTGACTTGGTTGCAACACTTGGCCTTGGACCAGCTATTGGCAATAACGGTGCACTCACCATTGCCTGCAACACGTCTGGGAACCCGGCAATCTCCATCCCAGTTGGCCAAGAGATGGGTCTTCCCATCGGCATGCAAGTCATTGCCCCGCACCACGGCGAGCAACTCTTGCTTGACGTTGCGCTTTCGGTCGAGCGCGAGCAGCCCTGGGCGCTCGTTGCTTCGACTTCGCCCCGTTGAGTTGCACGCTCAGTGGCGCGAGTGCGTCATAGAGCACCACGGCTGATCCTCGCTGAAGCGACCCCAAGTGGTGGCGTTCAAAGCGAGGCCGAGTGACCTCGTGTTCGGTGACTGACCGGCCTTGTCGCGAGTGCGAATGTGAGTGCTCACGCTCTCGGCGTTCACCGCTCAAGTTCACAAACAACTCAACCGACGCTTTGTCGATGGTCCCGGCCAACATGACTCTGGCTCGGTGATTGAGCACCAGTGACGAAGCAAGTGCTCCGTGGCTCTCAGCTATTTGTCCCATATCTTGAAACACCGTGAGCAAGGTGATGCCTTGACCAACCCCTGTTGCAGCCAGGGCGCTCAGTTGATCAAGACCAGCACTGTGGGCTGCTTCGTCTTGCACCACGAGCAGGGGGGCTTTGAGTCGCCCGCCTTGTTGCTGCGCCAAGTGACTTGCCTGAGTGACGACCTCGGAGCGAAGTGCAGTGAGCAGTGCTCGGTTTCGCTGCTGGTCATTGAGTGATGCACACAGATACAGCGTTCCGCGACAGGAGAAGAATTGGTTGAGGTCAAGGTCGGGGCCATCACCTGCACCATCGACGAGCGCTTCGACCACGACTTCGGCTGTCGTCAGAATCGAATGCAACTGTCGGGAATCTCGCCTGAAGAGTTGCAACAACACGTTCGAAGCGTCAAGGTCTCCGGCATCTTGCAGAATCACCAACGCTTCACCAACGTCGTCTTCATCCATCCACGAGAGCAGTCTCTCGAGTGGTGCATCACTTCGCGCAGCAGCCAACAACAGCGGGCCGAGATACCTCGCGGCCGCATTCATCCAAAATTCTCCATCTCCACTTGGGGTCGTTGCTGATGACGCCGCGCACAGATCTCGAGCGAGGAGCCGCGCTGCTCGAAAGGAGGTGAGCGAGGCATACGGCCTCCACGAGGTAGCCACCTGCCCGGTTGTTCGGCTCGGATCGACCACGCTGATGGGCCCAGAGGTTGCCCGTGCTTCACGGGTCTTGTTCAAGACATCGTCTTTCACGCTTGAGACGAGGACAGGTCCAGGCCAGTTTGAAATGGCGGGAATCACGAGACTCGTGGTCTTGCCTGATTGGGTCGGGCCAATGACGAGCACGCTGTGGTGAGCTTCTGCTGCAACCATTCGACCTCGAACCCGACCGAGGACAATCCGAGGTTCACCATGACCCGAGAGGCGAAGTCGCTTTGGCACCTGTCGCCTCAAGGCCTTCTTTTTCTTGTGCTTCGAAGCACCATCACCAAGAAAGAACAACCCAGACAGTGAGGCAAGCGCTACCAACAAGGTGAGTCGCTCGCTCATTGACGCATGGCCTGATCGCTATCAATGACGGCAAGCTCATCGCTTCGCACCTCGTGGGCAACGAGGTGCTGTCGGCCACCGACTTTCCACAGTGCCACTCCTTGTCCCAAGCGGCCAACGAGTTGTGTTGCCGTTTCTGAAAGCCCGAGGGTTGCTGCTGCATCGGCAGCATCAGTCGGATCGAGTTGAAAGCACACACTCGTCCCCGAATCAGCAATCAGCCCAGCCGCAAGGGCAACTGACTGCTCGCCATGGCTTGCAACACTGTCAACATCAGAGATTCGATGGAGCACCAAGACATTTGCCGTTGCGGTTGAGCGGGCAAGTTTCCATGACCCTTGTAGCCAGCGGGCGACATAGGGGTCGCGAAGTACCGCCCAGGCTTCGTCGAAGACGAGGTAGCGAGGTCGAAGGTGATCAGCGCTCGCATTCAGCCAACTGAGCGCGCAGGCGACCACGAGTGGGAGAGCCTCGCTCCCCCACACCGAAGACAGATCGAGAACAACAACTTGCCCAGTCGTCGTCAGACCTTTCGTCGTTGTTCCGTTGAACATTCCAGCGAATTCACCGTCGATGAGACGCAAAAGCTCAAGTGCCAACACGCGACCGTTCGCAGCCAAGTCAGCCACCACGGTGTGGATCAACCGGGCCGCAGCATCTGTTGGTTGGAACAATGCCGAAACCATGTCGTTGAGTGTCGGCTCATCGAGATTGCTCAGTTGTTGACGTGCTGCAAGCAGAGCAAACCGCTCCGCTGGTTGCAGCATTCGTCCAAGTCCATGCTCAAGCAGTGTTTTCAGCAGCGCCACATCTCGCCGAACCCCTTCAGCACGTGGTCCACCAACGAGCGGGTTGAGGATGATGGTTCCCCCTGGTTTCAGCGCAATTGGGGTGATCTTCATTGCTGCGGCAAACGACCCGTACTCCCCCTTTGGATCAAGCACCACCGCTTGGCTTCCCGCGGCAACGGCTCGCAGGAGCAAGGTCTTGACCAGGGTGCTCTTGCCGCGTCCGAGTTGTCCAAAGATGACCATGTTGGGATTGGTTACCCGACCAGTTGAATACGCCGTGAAGGGATCAAAACTGAATTCGCCGCCGAGAAGATCCCGACCAAGAACAATTCCACAAGGTGCACTCGACCCGCTCGTCGCAGTGGCAAAGAGTCCAAGATGGCTGCTCAGCCATTCGTGTGGGCGCGGCGTCCATTTCGGTCTCATGCCCTCAACTCCTTCGGTGATCCAAACAGTGAGATGCCAAGGTGATGGCGTCCCGTGAGTGGCTGCAACACGAGACCACAACGTTCACCAGCACTTGAAAGTGCATGGCGTGCTCTCGTCAGTGCTGCTGCGTCATCTTCAACGCAGGCGTAGTGGACATAGACAAGAGCTGCGCGTTCACCACGGGCAATCGCTGCTTCATAGTCAGCTGATCTTGCCGCTTGGCTCTCTTGTGCAGCAGAACGGCGAAAGCCCCGACGTTCAAGAAGTTCGGCATTCGCCAGTGCTGCAGTTTGGCGTCGTTCAATCCGCCGCTGCAGCGAGGCTGACGTCGTTGGGCAAATCGTGACCGCACACAGCGCCCATGGTGGATCAATGATGAGATCAACAAGACTTGTTGGTGAAACGGCCAAGGTGGGACCCGAACGAAGGGCACTGACAACAACCTCTCCGCGACCAGTCACACATTTACTCCGAAGTGGTCGGCGAATGGGTCCGAGATCGACCACGAAAGAATCTGCAACTTCAACTGGTCCAACAACCGCGCCTGCGTCGCTCATTGCTTGGGTCATGGCATCAACATGCAGGCGGTTCGCCGGCGTTGCTCGAGCAATAAGCAAGGTCACAAACCCATGCGTGGTTCCTGCTTGTTCGAGTGACCGAGCAATGGCTGGGCTCACAAGGGTTCGGCGAACCGTGAGCAACTGCACCTCACCCTTCATTGCTTGGGCTCCTCCCGAGAGCGCCCGACCCATGGCGGCCGTCATCTGCCACTGCGAGCTCACATCTTCTAGCAAGCGATCAGGGTGATGAACCCTGGCGACGAAGTAAGTAAGTCGTGGTTTTGTTGAGCGAGTGGCGTGGAGCCGTCGGGGCCAGGTTGACGCCTTGAGCCAGACCATTGCCAGTGCTGCTTGGTCAATTGGCTCGCCATCAATGCGGACAAGACACAGCATCGAGGTCGCCGCCATGGTGACAAGGACAACAACAACACCGCTCGTTGACGGACATGACGTCAAGGCAAAGAGGCAAATGGCAGTTCCCGACAGCATCCACAGCACCTGTGCGGGTCGAAAAAGCCCAAGGATTCGCCGGTCGCTGCTTGGGGGGAAGGAGACAAGATCGTGTGCGTTGGTCATGGTTGTGTTCTCGTGACTGATTTGATGACCGGTCCGTAGGCATCACGGGCCAAGATGTGGTCGATTTTTGGCAAACCATTGCCAGGTACCGGTGGGAAAGGTGGCCGTGGAGGCGGTGGGGCAACTCCAACGAGGCCGCCAAGATCCACCGCACCTCCAAGCGTTTCGCCGGAGGCGCTCGAGGGAGGACTCCCTTGGCGCCTCGATGATGCTCGAGCGACCAGTTGCTCCAACGGCGCTGCGCTGCTTGCCGCCAGTGCACCGCCAGCTCTTGCCCCCAGGCGAGCGCTGCTGGTGCCTACCCGTTGAGCGCGTTGTCGTTGTCCTTCGAGGCCAGTTGAGAGCACCGCTTCAGTCACGGGAACAAGTCGGAGCAAGAAAAATGGCGCAAAGCTCGCAAGCAAGACCAAGGTGCTGCCGAGAAGCAGTCCAGCGACACCACCATGATTGGTGATGGCCGATGCTCCAAGGACAAACACGGCGGCAACGACAAACTTTGACAAGATCAGCGCAACGAGGAGCTCGACCATGCGCTTGGCATATCGCCCAAGGCTTGGCCACACCTGGGCGGCCATCACCAGGGGAAACAACAACACCACCACAGCAATGGCCGCTGACCGCAAGAGCAGCTCAAACCACACCGCCAAGGTTCCAAGGGTGATGAGGAGCCCAAGGACGACTGAAAAGAGTCCAGGTGCAGATCCACTCACTTCAACGACGAGTCGACTGAGCGTACTCACCAGATTGCTGACTGGGGTCCCACTCGTTCGTTCCAACGTGCCAATCAACCCATCAACGCCAGACATGGCGAGTGACGAAACCTTGATGGCAACGACAACGGCTAGCCCAGCAATTGGCAGATGGAGAAATACTGCTCGCAGCAAGACAGAAGCGTCATGACGCAGCACACTGTCAACAGTCGACAACACGAGTGCAAGGAGGGCAAAGGTCGCCGAAATTGCCACCATCGCTCGATAGTTGCCAGCAAACCAGGGGGCTTGCAGATTGACCGCTGTTGAGGTGGTCATTGCGCTGCCCACTCCATGAAGGACAAACACCGCAGTCTTGGTGACCGCGCTCACCAAGCCTTGGAACAGTACCGAGACCACACCATTCAGCGCACTCGATACCGGCCCACACACCACATTGACAACCGGAATCGGAACACAGTGGGGCACAACGCTTGTTGCTCCGTTCAATGTGCTGTCACTCCGGCTTTGAAGAAGAAGTTCACCAGAACCGGTGCTGCACCAATCAAGATCGCTGCACCAAGCGAGGCAAGCACGGCACGGCGACCAATGCTCGTTTGGTTGTAGTTCTGGGCGTGCGCACCAATTGCCCACAGTCCAGCTCCAACAACGAGTCCTGCCATGGCGGCAACGAGCGCCCAGCCAGCAAGCCCATTCACGAGATTCTGCAAAGTCGCACTCCCTGGGAGTTGGTTTGCCGAAGGGGCCAAGGTGACCAGACTGCGGCCGCCAGAACCCGAAAGTGCGTGAAGTGAGTAGTCCATGGTTCCACCTTTCATTGAGGACCATCACCATGAACAAGGC
>CANGPX010000077.1 GCA_947456095.1 Acidimicrobiaceae bacterium | reverse complement strand
GCCTTGGCTGCTTGCGCCTTTGCCCGAGCGGCATCGCGGTTGTGGAAAATGAACTTGCCTTCGACCACAGCGTCAGCAATCACGCGGCTGAGCAGTGCACCGGAACGAATGGCGTCGTCATTGCCAGGAATGACGTAGGTGATGATGTCTGGGTCACAGTTGGTGTCAACAACAGCCACAACCGGCATACCAAGTTTGATGGCTTCGGTGACCGCAATGTGCTCTTTTTTCGTGTCGATCACGAAGATCGCATCAGGGAGCTTGGTGACGCGAGCAATACCGCCAAGGTTGCGCTCAAGCTTTTCAAGTTCACGGGTGTGACTCAACGCTTCACGCTTTGGCATGCCTTCGAAGTCGCCTGCATCACGCATGACACGCAGTTCTTGCATGCGCTTCACGCGGGTTGCAACGGTTTGGAAGTTGGTGAGCATTCCACCGAGCCAACGTTGGTTGACATAGGGCATGCCACAGGCATCGGCGTATTCGGCGATTGGGCCTTGGATCTGCTTCTTCGTGCCGACGAACATGATGGAGCCGCCGTTGCCAACAAGGTCACGCACATAGGCGTAAGACTCGTCAATGCCCTTCAGCGTCTTTTTCAGGTCGATCAGGTAGATCCCATTGCGCTCGCCGAGAATAAAACGGCGCATCTTTGGGTTCCAGCGACGGGTTTGGTGGCCGTAGTGGACGCCAGCGTCCAACAACTGCCGAAGTGAAACAACTGCCATGATTCCTCCAGTTGTACAAACGTCAGGCGCAACGAGGCGACTGTGAACTGACGTTCGGACTGCTTCTCAGTACTGCGCTCACGCTTTGTAAGCCCTCCCAACCTAGCAAACAACTGAGAAGGGCCGTGACCTCAGGCTCGTGGATGGGCAGTTCGATACACCTCAGCAAGACGTTCTTTCGACACATGGGTATAAATCTGGGTCGTCTCAAGGCTTGAGTGTCCGAGCAACTCTTGGACCAGTCGAAGGTCAACACCGCCATCAAGTAAGTGTGTGGCAAACGAATGGCGAAGTGCATGCGGGTGCACAGGGGTAGGAAAGCGAAGATCCAAGATGCGTCGCACATCTCGGGGCCCAAGCGGACCACCCCTTCGATTGAGAAAGATCACGTCACGTGGTGTTGAAGAACTGGCCAAGAACTCCCAACCAAAACGCATCCACTGTTCAATTGCCTCAACAACGCCGTCATGGAGGGGAAGAATCCGCTCTTTTGATCCCTTGCCAAGTACTCGAACGGTTCGACTGGTGAAATCAAGGCTTGACGCACGGATACCGCAGAGTTCGCCCACTCGTAGGCCGCAACCGTACAGCAACTCAACAACAGCCAAGTCTCTGCGGATGCAAGCAAGACCTACGTCGCCTTGGTGCCCGTGTTCTTGTTCTTGTTCCTGTTTTTGTTGGGTTTGTTCGTGGAGTCCATCAAGGATCTCAATGAGATCACTCGCCGCCACCACGACGGGCAACCTACCGTCACCACTTGGAGCAGAAAGTCGCTTGGCCGGATCAAGTTCGACGAGTCCCCTGCGTCGCGCCCAGTCAAAGTAACTGCGAAGCGATGCCGCCCGCCGAGCCAGTGTTGCTCGGGCTAGGCCTTTTTGCGCTTGTTCGGACAAAAACTCTCGAAGCGTCGCTCGAGTCACCTCGCTCGGTTTTGTCAAGCCCTTGTCAGAGGCGAACTCGAGGAATTGTTCAAGATCTCCCAAATAGGCCTTGGAGGTGGCTCCTGCATGGGTGGTGAGTGAACGCATCCATTCATCGAGTGCGAAGAAGTCCGCACTCACCACGTCACGAATCAAACTTCCCAGGCAACCCGAGGTGCAGAAGACCAGAGATGTTCAAGGTCATAAAACGCCCGGGTCTCTGCGACAAAGACATGAATGAGGACATCGCCGTAGTCCATGAGGACCCAGGTTCCGTCGTTGCGACCTTCAATGGTGAGCGGTCCGCGTCCATAGGTTGCCTTGGTTGCTGCTTCGATCTCATCAACCAAGGAGTCCACTTGTCGAGAATTGCGACCTTGCGTCACGACAAAGGCGTCCATCACACTGAGGAGTTCTTTGACATCAAGCACGATGGTGTTCTCGCCGAGTTTGGCATCAGCAGCCCGAGCAGCAACCTTGGCAAGCGCGTAGCCGTTGTCAGGCTCAATCTCGCGAGTGGTCGTCATCTCAACCTCGGCTTCGGCCGAGTCGGTTTCGCTACTGGGCAAGTTGCACCATCAACATTGCGAGACCAAAGACTGCACCAACAGAGCAAAGACACGCCGAAGCAACGACATTGCGGTGCTGTTGCACTTGGCGCCGAACAGCTTGGACAGCTTGTCGGTCAATGTGTTCTTCACTCGCGGAGGCTAAGAGAAAAAGGTGAGGGGTAGCGGTTGCCTGCAAACCCAAGTCTGACGCAAGCGCAGTCCACTCGGCCTGGTCTGGCCCGACGATTTGAAGTGCTTCGCTAATTGCCATTACCAACAGCGTACAACCCTTCTTGGGTGAGACGGAGGAAGATGGCTTCGGGCAAGCATTGACGGAGGAGGCCTTCGTCGTGTCCACTTGCTCGCAAGTCCGTTGAGGCACAAGGGCTGTCAAGGCCAACTAACGGCACAACGCTCCACGAATCAGACAAGTTGAGCGGCTCGCATCCCGGTCGCGGGGCAACAGCCAAGGTGACGAGCTTGGCCAAGTCTTGTGCTCGGTGCCAGGTTTCAATGCCTGCAGCCGCGTCGACGCCCATGATCAAGGTGATCGAAATCATCTCCGTTGCTTCACGAAGGAGGGCTTCAACCGTGTCAATGGTGTAGGTCGGCCCCGTTCGTAAAACTTCTCGGTCGTCAGTCTTCAGTCGAGGCTCATTGCCAATGAGCAGTTCAGTGAGCTCAAGACGAAGCAGTCCAGACGCAACAGAGCGGTCGCGTTTTTGCCAGGGATCTCCGGCAATCATGAGTCGAACCTCATCGAGATCGAGCTGATCTCGAGCGGCGCGGGCAACGGCCAAATGACCGAGGTGTGGCGGATCAAAGGTTCCGCCAAACACACCTAAGCGAACAGGAAGCGCCATCAGTTACCCGCCACAAACACACGAGTCATCAACGTGCGCAGCGCGATCCATGGGTCAACCTTAGAACCGCTTTGGAGCGCGACGGAGTGCGTGGTGCATCCGTCCTAGGCTGCACGCCATGACGCAGTCGACTTGGACCCCAACATCTTGGCGTAGCCACGAGGCAGCGCAGCAACCTGAATGGCCAGACCTTGCAAGCCTCGCCGATGTTGAAAAACAGCTTCGAGCGCTGCCGCCCCTCGTGTTTGCCGGTGAAGCGCGCACACTCACGGGCGCACTTGGCGCTGTGGCCAACGGTGAAGCATTCCTTCTCCAAGCTGGAGATTGTGCTGAATCGTTCGCTGATTTTCGTGCCGATGCCATTCGCGACAAGTTGAAGGTCATCTTGCAAATGGCTGTGACCTTGACGTATGCCTCAGGAGTTCCTGTCGTCAAAGTGGGCCGGATAGCTGGCCAATTCGCAAAGCCCCGGTCTTCAGCAACTGAAACCCAAGGCGACGTCACCCTCCCGACGTTTCGCGGCCATCTCGTCAACAGCGAGGTGTTCACCGAGCAAGCCCGTCGGCCGGACCCAGAGCGGCTTCTGCAGGCCTACCAGCACTCGGTTGCCACCTTGAACCTGCTCCGCGCCTTCACCAAGGGTGGCTTTGCCGCACTGCACCATGTTCACGCTTGGAACATGTCTTTTGTCAAAGACTCCCCCGCCGGCGAAGCCTACGAACATGTTGCTCAAGAAATCGAGCGTGCTCTTCGCTTCATGTCAGCCTGCGGGATTGACTTGACCGCTGACGGCAACCTCGATGAGGTTGATTTCTACACCAGTCATGAGGCGCTGCTGCTCCCCTACGAAGAAGCACTCACGCGCCAAGACTCACTGTCGGGTCATTGGATCGACACCTCAGCGCACATGTTGTGGATTGGTGACCGCACTCGCCAACTCGACGGTGCTCACGTCGAATTTCTCCGTGGAGTACTCAACCCCATTGGGGTGAAGGTCGGTCCAGGTATTGACTTAGGCGAGCTTGAATCGCTGTGCGACACGCTCAACCCTGATCGCATCCCTGGTCGCTTGACGCTCATCTGCCGCTTCGGTGCCGACAAGATTGAAGACAAGTTGCCAGCCGTCCTCGAACGTGTTGGAACAAGTGGCCACCCTGTCGTGTGGGCGTCTGACCCCATGCATGGCAACACCTTCGCCGCCGGCGGCATCAAAACCCGTTCGTTTGGCGCCATTGTTCAAGAACTGCAATCATTTTTTGCCATCTGCCGCGCCAACACGGTCTGGCCAGGTGGAGTGCACTTAGAGCTCACCGGAGAAGATGTCACCGAATGTTTGGGTGGCGGCGATGCAATTGGTGAAGTGGACTTGCAACGTCGCTATGAGTCAATCTGCGACCCACGTCTCAACGCCAGTCAAGCCATTGATCTGGCTTTTTCTGTTGCCGAACTGCTCAGGGGTTAACGAGAGCCTTCAATTCGCTACGCGTTGTAGCGAACGAGGAACCATGTTCCGTCAAAGGCTGCCCACTCGGTGACCGAACAATGATCAGTGCGAAGTCCAAGTCGGCGAGTTTCTGGGCCACCGTAGACAAAGTGGAGCATTGAAGATTCAATGACCCCGGCGTGGGTGGCGACAATCACCGTCTTTGCCGGGAATTCTTCGGCCAGTCGAGTGAGCGCTCCAACAACACGACTCGTAAATGCTGCCCAACTCTCGCCGCCTGGGGCAATGGGCGTTGTGGCGTCTTCATCCCAGTTCACCCCACCGAAGCGTTGTTCATATTGCTGCCACGTCAAGGTGTCGGCTGCTCCTGGGTGCAATTCGCAGAGGTCTTCTCGAGGGGCTAGGCGAGTAACGCCGCCGAGAACTTGCGCGAGGTGTTCAGCAGTTTGCTCCGCTCGCAGCAGCGTCGACGAGACCAACAGATCTGCGTCTTGATAGAGACCTTCTCGCTGCCACTTGGCACCAAGTGCTTGCGCCTGGGAATGTCCAAGCGCCGAGAGTCCACTGCAACCAGTTGGACCACCAAAAAATCCTTCAACATTGGCCAGCGCTTGGCCATGGCGAACAAGCACGAGACGCGTGGCAGATTCTGGAATCTCACCAATGGTGCGAATCCCTGCGGGCGGGCGAGGACCGTGGGTCATTAGGCGAGGTCGCCCACAAAAGCTTCAAGTTGTCGCAGGGTCCGACACTCAATCACGCCTTCGCAGTACTTGGCGTAGTCAAAGATGATCGAATCACCCGAACCCCAGTAGTCCCGTGGTTCTGGGTTGAGCCAATAGACGTGGCGAGCCTTTTCGGCAATGTCGGCCACCACCCAAGCTTCACTGGCGTGGTAGTTGTTGCGCGCATCACCCAAGATGAGCACGGTTGACTTCTTCGTAATCTCGTTACCCCAGCGCTGGTGAAAACTCCGAAGTGCATGGCCATAATCAGAGTGGCCGTCCAAGTAGACAACGTCGGCTTCGGTGTTAATGCGGTGCACCGCTTCAGCTGGGTCCTCTACCCCGTCAAAGAACCGTGAGACCTCGTCAATGCCATCAATGAACACAAAGGAGCGGACTTTGGAGAATTGACTACTGATGGCATGCACGAGGTGCAAGGTGAACCGAGCAAATGAAGCAACCGAGCCGGAGATGTCAGCAATCACGATGATTTCTGGCTTTGATGGACGGGGCTTTTTGAATCGTGGGTCAATAGGCACGCCACCGGTTGACAAGCTCCGACGAACGGTTTGGCGAACGTCGAGTGCACCACGCTTGCCAAGTCGGCGGCGACGAGCGAGGCGCACAGCCAACTTGCGAGAAAGCGGCTGCAGCACCCGCCGGAGTTGGACGAGTTCGTCTTTGGTCGCATGCATCACGTCAATGTCTTCAGGCAAGGGTTTCCTCACCGACTTTGCCAATGCTTCAGCTCCTCGATCTTCGACGAGGCGCTTTCGAATTTCTGTTTCCACTGCTTTTTTCAAGCGTTCAATGCGGCGATCGACGTCTGCTTTGAGCAATCGATCATCGAGGGATTCTTTCGCGACCCCTTTGGCTGCTCGCATTTCATCGAGAAGTTCTTGGGAGACGCCTTCTAGGTTGAGATTCCGCAAGGTTCGGTAGAGGTAGTAGGTGCCACCCACGGGCCGACCTGGTTCCATTCCCGCGTAGCGCTTGACCGCACCTTGAGCAACACGACTCATCTTTTGCGTGTCGCCTTCTTTGAGCGCCTTCATCAATAAGTCGGCGAGTTCTTCAGCGCTCATTTCGCTGCCGCCACCGCCGCCGCTTCCTTTGAGATTGCCGTTTCCGGTCAGATCTGAGGCGTTGGCATCTTGGCCGTCGGCAAGTTCGCCAAGGTCAAGTTCATCGTCGTCACCTTGGGCCACGTCACGATCAGCGAAGAACACCTCAAAGGCAAGATCGAATGCGGCGTAGTGTTCGTGGTTTTTCACCATCGTTGCCGCCAACGTTGACTTAAACGTGGTGCGATCAGTGAGGGCGATGTGGCGAATTGCTTCAGCGGCGTCTAGGTGCTCAGTGAGCGAAACCGGAAGTCCAGCCGCACGAAGCTCAATGACGAAACCTGATAACAGGTCAATCACGTCAGCCAGCCACGCTCAGGAGTTCTTTGCGGGCGCGCTCGATGTCGCTTTGATACTTGAGCAAGATGTGCAAGGTCTCTTTTGCTGATTCAGCGTCAATGCTGTTTTTGCCGAGCAACACCAACGTGCGAGCCCAGTCAATGGTCTCTGACACGCTTGGCGCCTTTTTCAACTCCAAGGTGCGAAGCGCTCCAGCAATGCGAGCAACTTGCTCAGCCAACTCCGTCGTGATGCCAGGAACCCGGGCGGCAATGATGGCCTGCTCACGCTCGAGGTCTGGGTAGCCAACGTAGAGGAACAGGCAACGACGCTTCAGTGCTTCTGAGAGCTCTCGAGTGTTGTTTGACGTCAAGAACACGAGCGGGAATTGGGTGGCCTTCACGGTCCCGAGTTCAGGAATCGAGACTTGGAACTCCGACAAGATCTCGAGCAACAGTGCTTCGGTTTCGAGTTCAACACGGTCGACTTCGTCAATGAGCAGCACGACGGGGTCCTTCGCCCGAATGGCCTCAAGCAGAGGTCGGGTCAACAAAAACTCCTCGGAGAAGATGTCTTCTTCGAGCGCGTGCCAAGAATCTGCAGTTACAGGAGCGCCTTCGCCTTGTTGACCGGCCTGGATACGCAGCAACTGTTTGCGATAATTCCACTCGTACAGTGCCTTTGATTCATCGAGGCCCTCGTAACACTGGAGGCGAATGAGTCGAGCACCGGTGATTTCAGCAATGGACTTCGCCAACTGCGTCTTTCCCGTTCCAGCGGGTCCTTCAACAAGGACGGGCTTGCGGAGGCGGTCAGCGAGGTAGGCAACTGAAGAAATGGCGTCATCAGCCAAGTAATTGACCGCGCCGAGGCGATCGAGCACATCTTGGGGGCTCTCAAATCGAGGGGCGCTTGATTCTGAGAATCCGAGGTCTCCATCGCTTGGTTGTGTCACGTGCGTACCTGTCCTTGTCCGGTGATGATCCATTTTGCGGTTGTGAGCTCACGCAGACCCATTGGTCCACGTGCATGCAACTTCTGCGTTGAGATGCCAATCTCGGCACCAAGGCCGAGTTGTTCACCATCAACAAATCGAGTTGAGGCGTTGACGAGCACGGCTGCTGCATCAACTGACGTCACGAAATAATTGGCAAAGAAATTGTTGTCGGTGCAAATCGCCTCTGAGTGACCAGTTGAATACGTTGCGATGTGGTCAATGGCTTCGTCAATGGTGTCAACGACCTTCACCGACAAAATAAGGTCGCCAAATTCGGTGGCATAGTCCTCGTCTTTGGCAGGGATGGCCCGCTCGATGATGGCGCAGGTGCGCAAACAGCCCCGAATTTCGACATTTTTCAACCGCTCGGCCATTGCCGGGAAGAACGCTTCAGCACGTGAACTGTGAATGAGCAGCGTCTCAGTGGCATTGCAGACCCCAGGGCGTTGTGTCTTGCCGTTCTCAATGAGTGAAAGCGCCATGGCAAGGTCCGCGTGTTCGCAGACATACAGATGGCAATTCCCATCACCATCCAAGATGGTCGGAACCGTTGCATGTTCACGCATTGAGGCAATGAGAGCTGGTCCACCTCGAGGAATGAGGCAATCGAGATAGCCGTTCAGGCCCATGAACTTTGCCGCTGTGTCATGTGAGGGGTCTTCAACGAGCGCCACACAAGATTCAGGAAGACCAACTTCAACAGCAACTTGTTGCAGAAGCGCAACAATGGCGAGGTTGGTGCCTTGTGCGGTGCTTGACCCCCGCAGATAGGCACAGTTGCCGGACTTGATACAAAGTCCTGCAGCATCTGAAGTGACATTGGGGCGATTTTCGTAGATGATGCCAACAACGCCGAGGGGCACGCGAACTCGACGCACCTCAAGACCGTTGGGTCGGCGCCATCCATCGACCACTTCACCAAGCGGATCAGGAAGTGCTGCCACCTGGCGAAGACCGTTTGCCATTGACTGCACTCGAGACTTCGTCAAGGTCAATCGATCACGAGCCGCGTCCGAGAGCACAGCACCATGGGTGGCGAGGTCTTTTTCATTGGCGGCAAGGATCACCGACGAGTTCTCTTCTAAGACTGAAGCCGCTCGCAACAAGAATTGATCGCGCACAGCTGAGCTCGCCATCGCAAGCGCTCGCGAGGCTGCTTTGACCGATTTGGCTTGTTCGAGCAGGTCGGCCATCACGCCATCTTACCGTTCGCTTCAGTGGCTTCGAAGAGGATCACGAGGTCATCGCGGTGGATGATTTCGTTTCGCTGGTCTTTCTCTCGGCTCGCAGATTTTGCCTCCATGAGTTGCAGCGCCACCGTTGAAGAGACAGCGGCTAAGCCCCTGGCAAAAAGACCGTTTCGACCAAGAACCGAAATTGCATCACCGGCATCGAAATTCCCAGAAATCTCGGTGACGCCCGCACTGAGGAGGGAGCGACCCTGTTCGACGAGCGCACGCTCTGCGCCGGGGTCAACCGTGACGGTACCGACGCTCGTCAGAGCAAAAGCAATCCAGAGTTTGCGAGCTGACAGCGTTTTTTCTTTGGCGACAAATTTGGTGCCGACTGACTTGCCAGCGAGTGCATCGCCAATGACCTGAGCACGCTCTGCTTCAGCAATGGTGACCGTGACACCTGAGGCCGTACCAATGCGAGCAGCGGCAACTTTGGACGCCATGCCGCCTGATCCAACCTGTGAACGCGTTCCCCCCGCAAGCGCCAAGACCTCCTCATCAATTTCTTCCACCACCGAGATGAGCGACGCATCAGCAACAACACGAGGATCAGCAGTAAACAGACCCTGAGTGTCGGTGAGCAGTAACAGATGCTCGGCGTCAACGAGTTG
>CANGPX010000076.1 GCA_947456095.1 Acidimicrobiaceae bacterium | reverse complement strand
GGCGATGTCGCTGCCCTGATTGAGCAACTTGTCGCCTTCGGCGAGCTTGCGAACGACGTGTTCGGGGGTGTGGTGCCTTCTTTTCACGGTGACATCCTCTCGCTCCACGAGGGAGCATCGGGACTCTCATCAACCGTGGCTCATTTCAAGGGGATCTCCGCACACCGAAGTAACCTTTGCCCTCCTTGGCCAAGGGAGCTCAGTTGGTCAGAGCAGGCCATTTGTCGCCGTCAGGTCGCGGGACTGAATCCCTCTACCGGCCCTGCGTGGGGCCGATCATGATTTACGTCTTGATGAGGTGATCAGTGAGCTGCAGCAAGGTCAGTATGGCGATGATGATGCCCCCTGTGTAGAGAACAACATGGGGAACTTCGCGCGCCGATGGCCATCGAGCAGCGGCCACATTGTTGATGATGGCAACAATCATCACCACAATCAGCGAAACCGTGACGAGTTGTTGACCAGACGTGAACACGTCTTGCAGGGCCAAAACCGCTACGGCACTGGCCATACTGAGAAACAGAATCTTTCCGAGATTTGAAGGGACAACGAGACCAAGCCACGTTGGCTTGTCGCTTGGCGTGATCGCCTCAGGAAGGGTGACGTCAATGAGGTAGAGCGCCAGCAAGATCACGACGAGCCAGTTGAATCCCAAAAAAGCACTGAAGACGAGCAGCGCAGCGATTGCTCTCGCGAACAGTGAGGTGAGCGTGATACGCCGAGCACGCTGGATGTGAATGGTTGGATACACCGCCATCAGGCGCTGCGGGTAGTAGTGCGAGACCGCAGTCGTCACGAGGTATTTGAGAGCTGTCGCAATCAGTAACCAAAGCGCAAGTGGCTCGGCCGCATCATGAACCGCAGCGAGGGAGTCATTCGCTCCACTCAACAGCCCAATGAATTTGAGTGCCAAATATGAGATGAGCAGTGAGCCAATGATGATGTCGCCAAGACGTTCATACCAAGCGGCAATGTGCTCTGGGGTGTCTTTCACAAAGAGTCGAACCTTGCCGACCATGACACCGAGGCCTGACCATAACGACGCCACGACAACAACGGTGGTGAAGCCAGTCAAGCTAAAGATGGATCCGTAGGCAATGGTGGTGACCAAGACGCCAAGTGAACCAAAGACTCCAATAGCGGCATCAAACAGGCCAGCTACAAGCAGTCCTGTGAAGATCTCCAAACTGAATGGCGTCGTCAGCCCGTGTGAAGAAATGCCAGCAGCCAGGCCAACAATGAGTCCAACAATAGGAAGAATGGCTGCAAGTGATCCAAAGATTGCTCGCAAATATGCGCCGTCTAAGACAACGGCTGATGCGATTGGACTGTATTTTGCCAAGACAACTGGTGCGGTCATGGAAAGAGAATCAGAGAAGTGGAGCCCCGGTGCTTTGTAAGTGAATGAGTGGTCGCCGAAGTGACTTCGCTCAGCGCTCAATGCAGCTGTTCGCAGCTCGACTTTTCGTGTCCGTGGTTTGCCCGAAGCCTTGCCCTTCGCATCTCCGGAGGAAGTCTTGGTCGATCGAACCTTCCCAGCTGATGCGCCGCGGGTGGCCTTCGAGGCAGCTCCACCGCGCCCAGCCTTGGCGGCAGCGCCTCCTCGGGTGGCCTTGGCCGCAGAGGAAGCTCGAGCTGCTTGCGAGGCTCGAGCAGCTGTTGCTGCACGTGCGGCAACCGCTGCTGACGCAGCGGTGCCTTCGGCCGCATGTTGGTTGCGCTGCACCAACTCGTGGATCACCATGAGCAAGTTCACCGCCCTACTTTAAGTTCGATTGTTGGGTGCCTCGTGACCAACTCGTGACCAAGAGGTGGCCGTGAGATGAACTTCCATGGCCAAGTTCCTGCCCAGTGTTGTCACACTCCCAATCAAAAGAGCGCCGCTCATGCTTCGATCTAGGCTGCACATTGCGCAAAGAAGGAGGATCCCATGGCTAAGCCCATCGATGCATCGGTTGACAAGACCAAGACCATCCTGAAGGAATTTCAAGGCTTCTTGCTTCGAGGAAACCTCGTTGATCTCGCGGTCGCTGTGGTTATTGGCGCTTCCTTCACGTCAATCGTCAAGTCCTTCACCAGTGTGTTTATTGGACCACTGATTGGTCTCGTGTTTGGTGGATCAACGCCGTTCACGTCACTCAAATTCACCATTGGCGGCCAAGCCTTCTACTACGGCCAGTTCTTGAATGATCTGCTCAACTTCGTCGTGACCTGTGCGGTCGTGTTCTTCTTTGTGGTGAAACCGGTTGGGGCGATGCTTCGTCGCCTGGGCTATGCCCCACCTGCTGACCCACATCGTCTGCCATGCCCCTACTGCGCCACTGATATCGCCGTTGCTGCCACCAAGTGCCCACAGTGCACAAGCGACCTCGGCCACAACTGGGCACCGGTGACAGAAGACTGACCTAGGTGCGACTCGCGACGATTCGCTGACGAGCAACCTCATACATCGCAATAGCTCCAGCAACTGAGACGTTGAGTGATTCCACCTCGCCAAATTGCGGGATGGAAACGAGCTCGTCGCAGCGCTTCCTCACGAGTGGGGCGAGGCCGCGCTCTTCTTCGCCAAGCACGAGCGCGACGGGAACATTGCCGAGGTTGAGATCAAAGAGTGACTTCTTTGCTTCTCCGGCCAAGCCAATGGTGACGACGCCCAACTTCGCCATGCGCTCAAGTCCAACGGGAATGCCCGGGACGGTGGCGAAGGTCAGATGTTCAATGGCCCCGGCTGCGGTCTTGGCCACTGTTGGCGAGAGTCGAGCTGACCGGTGACGGGGAAGGACAACTCCAGTGACCCCAGCACATTCGGCACTTCGAAGGAGCGCTCCTAAGTTTCTTGGGTCCGTAATGCCAGCGCCAACGAGGAGAAATGGCGTGTGGCCTTGCTCGGTGTAGATGAGGTCGTCCAAGTCAACTGGCTGAATAGCCCGGGTAAGGGCAACAACCCCTTGGTGCACATCGGTTCGGGCAATGGAATCAAGTCGTGCTCGAGAAACCAGCTCCAACGGAACGCGTGCAGCCTGGGCAAGTGCTTCAATCTCATCGAGTTGCTCGGATGGGTCTTGACCTGAAGCCACGAGGACCTTGGTGACACTTCGGGTGTTGGCGGCCAAGAGTTCGCGAACGGCTCTGCGGCCTTCAACCTGGTCGCCGCCAAGGCCTTCATCGCTCTTTCGCCCAAAGGTGCGAGGTCCCGCATCACGAGCATTTCTCGCTCGGACAGCTTGTCCACCGCGCTTCGCGGTCGAGTTGGGTCGAGGCTTTGGTTGAGGACGTGGACGACGGGGAGCAGGGCTCATCGTGAACCTTTCTCTAAGAGGGCAACGGCTTCTGCGGCCAGGCAGAGTCCTTCGCCAATGGGGCCGAGGCGTTCCATCGTGGTTGCCGAAACACTCACCGGTGCGCCAACAATGCTCTCAAGGAGTTCTTGTATGGCGGCTCGATGGGGCTTCATTTTCGGGGTCTCTGCCAACACGGTGACCGCGCAGTTCGCCACAGACCACCCGTTGGCGTGCACGAGGCCAACAACTTCTCTGAGCAGCAACGTCGAGGCCACCCCATTCCACTGCGGATCAGTGTCAGGAAAGTGCTGACCTAAGTCACCAAGTTGTGCGGCAGACAACAACGCATCGGCAATCGCGTGACAGATGGCGTCGGCGTCGCTGTGGCCAATGAGGCCTCGGTGACCGTCAATGGTGATGCCACCAAGGACGAGCACTCGTGCAGGGTCATCACTGAAACGGTGAAGGTCAAAACCATGACCAATGCGCATGGTCATGAGAGGCCACCGAGCAGTTGAAGATCACGAGGAATCGTGACCTTCACGTTGTCAGCGTCTCCATCGACAATGACAATGGTCCCACCAGTCATTTCGACGAGGGCGGCATCATCGGTGGCGTTGAGGAGTGCCCCATGTGCGTGGCGCAACACCGATGGCACAAAAGCCTGTGGCGTCTGCACCGCAATGAGGGCATCTCGATCCAAGGTGGTCACGACCATGCGCATGCCGTCAACTTTGCCAACCACTTTGATGGTGTCGGTGACCGGCGCACCACATACTGCGCCGTCAGCACCGGCTTCGACCGCTTCGACTACTCGGTGAAAGAGCGCCGCTTTGGCCATGGGACGAGCAGCATCGTGGATAATGACGACCGTCGCGTCCAACGGGATCTCATCCAGTCCTGCTCGAACTGACGCGGATCTCGTCTCGCCACCGAGAACAATGACGTCAGCGTCAACGTCGCTTGGAAGGTCGCGAGGATGCATGTCACTTGGGATGACGAGGACCACGCGGTTGGCAACAGTTCGTGCCGCGGCAATTGACCAAGCAGCAACAGATTTCCCGTTGAGCTCCAAGAATTGTTTGCGAGCGCCGTAGCGCGTGCCGGCTCCGGCCGCGACGACGATGGCCCAAATCATGTCGGTCTAGGTCAACGCCTCGGTCAACCGCTCTTCAGCGGTGGCCTCATCAACGTTGAGCGCAAAGGTCAACTCGGAAACGAGGATCTGGCGAGCACGCGACAGCATGCGCTTCTCACCAGCAGAAAGACCCTTGTCCTTGTCGCGAATCGACAAGTTCCGCACCACTTCGGCCACTTGGTAGATGTCACCGGAACGGAGCTTTTCTGAGTGGTTCTTGTAGCGGCGTGACCAGTTGGTTGGCATCCGTGCTTCTTTTTTCTTCAGCACAGCAAAGACTTCTTCGACTTCTTCGTCGTTGATGACCTCGCGCAGGCCAACACTTTCCGTGTTGTCGGCGGGAACCATGAGCGTCAGGTCGTCATAGGCAAGTTGCAGCACGAGGTAATCGCGCTTTTCGCCGAAGGCGACGCGCTTTTCGCGTCGGACAATGGTTGCTGCACCGTGGTGGGGGTAGACCACCTTGTCGCCAATCTTGAACACGTTTCTCCTCAGATACACCCACGACTCCGGCGCGTTGCCGCATCAGTTTCGAAGAAAGGGGGTTACCCATTGTACCTGACCCTGTTCTGCTTCAGTCCTCGGGCAACTTTGAGGGGCAACTCTGGCCTAAAGAGGCTCAGAAAGTCCTGACAAGTTCAATGGCTTCACCCAAGGTTGCCGCTCGAAGCACGGTGATTGAGGTGTTCATTTCAGGGGTGGTTGCCGGCACGATGACGCCACGGAGTCCCAAGCGCTGCGCCTCGGCAATCCGGCGTTCAGCACCGCGCACTCGGCGAAGTTCTCCAGCCAAGCCAACTTCACCGAATCCAGCCAGACCTCGAGGCAGCGCGCGCTCAGTAACCGCCGCGGTCAACGCAAGGGCTAACGGCAGATCAACGGCAGGCTCGGTGGCCCGCAGGCCACCGGTCACGCTGGCAAAGACGTCGAGGCCGGCCAGGTTGATGCCACAACGAGCCTCTAACACTGCAAGCAGCAAACTGATACGGGCGTGGTCAACACCCGAAGCCGTCCGCCTCGCCGATCCACCGTGTGCGTCGACCACCAAGGTCTGCAGTTCGGTCACGAGTGGACGGTGGCCTTCGAGCACAATGGCCAATGCCGATCCGGCAACGTCGACGACATGTTCATCGAGCAGGAGTTGTCCGGGGTCGTCAACCGTGGACAGGCCAGTTGCCCCCATTTCAAACAGTCCAACTTCTCCAGTTGTGCCAAAGCGGTGCTTGACTGCGCGGGCAATGCGAAGTGTTTGGTGACGGTCGCCTTCGAAGGCCACAACGGTGTCAACCATGTGCTCAAGGCTGCGTGGGCCCGCGACTTCACCGTCTTTGGTGACATGGCCAACAATGATGACCGCTGGTCCACGATGTTTGGCTAAGGCCACGAGGCGTTCAGCACAAGTGCGCAGTTGATTAATTGCCCCAGATGGACCGGCCACGTCGCTTGCTCGAAGTGCTTGGATGGAGTCGACAATGACGAGATCAGCGTTGGAGGACTCTGCCGCCAACAGTGACTCATCGAGAGAAGTTGTCGCAATGATCAACAACTTGTCGGGCAATGTTCCAAGGCGCTCAGTCCGAAGCCGCACCTGGGCGGCTGATTCTTCGGCGCAAATCAGCAGCACCGTCGTTCCTCGTGCTGCTGCGGCAAGAGCCACTTGGGAGAGCAGCGTCGACTTTCCAGCTCCGGGTTCGCCGTAGAGCAAGGTCACTGAAGAAGGAAGGAGTCCACCTCCAAAGAGTCGGTCGAATTCATCAACTCCGGTTGGCCGAGGCGCTCCATCAGCGACCGACACCGATGACAGGGTTTGGACTTCGGTCTTGGTTTTTACCGTGGCAATCTCAACCAGCGTGTTCCATGAGTTGCACACCGGGCACTGACCAGACCACTTCCTCGCTGGGGTGGCACATGAGGTGCAAGTAAAAAGAGCGAGTCCAGCCATAGGTCAAGCCTAGAGACCTGTTGTTGCACGGTCGCGCTGAGCGGAGTTTGTCCCCGTGCGCGACACTGCCCGCCCCAGGTGGGGCGGGCAGTGCAATGCAGTTGAGCCGTTTGTTATTCGTCGGTTGACGATGCCGTTCCGGCGAGTTCCAACTCTGGTGGCTCAAAGCCATCAATGGCGGTGAAGTTGAGGCGCAAGGCGCCGTCTTGTTCAGACTCTGGGTCAGCTTCGACGTCAACAACGACCGTTTGGCCAACTCGGAATTCCTTCCAGAGCAACTTCTCACTGAGTGGGTCTTCGACGAGTTGCTGGATGGCGCGACGCAGTGGTCGAGCTCCAAGCTCTGGGTCGTAACCCTTGTCAGCAATGAGTGCCTTGGCTGCAGGGGTGAGTTCAAGCCCCATACCTTGCAGCGACAAGCGCTCAGCAGTCTTGGCCAAGAGCAGGTCAGCAATATTGACGACCTCGTCCTTGCTCAGCTCATGGAACACGACAACGTCGTCGATGCGGTTCAAGAACTCTGGTCGGAAGTGCGCCTTCAGCGCCTCGTTGACCTTGACCTTCATCCGTTCGTAACTCACGGCTTGGGTGGAAGTGGCAAAGCCCAAGTTGGCCTTGCGCAGGTCCGCGGTTCCAAGGTTTGAGGTCATGATGAGCACGGTGTTCTTAAAGTCAACCAAGCGACCCTGGCTGTCTGTCAGGCGACCGTCTTCCAAGATCTGCAACAAGGTGTTGAACACATCAGGGTGAGCCTTTTCGACTTCGTCGAACAACACGACGGAGAAGGGCTTACGGCGCACGGCTTCGGTGAGCTGGCCACCCTCTTCGTAGCCAACGTACCCAGGAGGTGAGCCAACAAGACGACTGACCGTGTGCTTTTCCATGTATTCAGACATGTCGAGCTGGATGAGGGCGGACTCGTCATCGAACAAGAACTCGGCCAAGGCTTTCGCCAACTCAGTCTTTCCAACTCCAGTTGGGCCCAAGAAGATGAACGAACCCGATGGACGCTTTGGATCCTTGAGACCCGCACGGGTACGACGGATCGCACGAGACAGAGCCTTGAGCGCGTCTTCTTGACCAACAATGCGCTTGTGGAGTTCGTCTTCCATGCGCAAGAGCTTCGAGGTCTCTTCTTCGGTCAGGCGGTAGATCGGAATACCGGTCCACGTAGCCAAGACCTCAGCAATGGTTTCTTCGTCAACAACGTCGAACAACTCAACGCCATCGGCCTTCCACTCAGCCTCCATCGCTTCTTTTTGGACAAGCTTTTCTTGCTCTTGGTCGGCCAACTTCTTGGCTTGCTCAAAGGCGCTCTTTTCGAGTGCGGTCTCTTTGGCCGCACGCAAGTTGCCGATCTCTTCTTCGAGCTTTTTGTACGCTGGAGGCGTCGACATGCGACGGATCCGAAGGCGTGCACCGGCTTCATCAATCAAGTCAATTGCCTTGTCCGGCAAGAACCGGTCAGCAATGTAGCGATCAGCCATGTTGGCTGCAGCAACGAGTGCTTGGTCAGTGATGGTCACTGAGTGGTGGGCTTCGTAGCGGTCGCGAAGACCCTTCAAGATGTCAATGGTGTGGGCAACAGTTGGTGGCTCGACCTTGACTGGCTGGAACCTGCGCTCGAGTGCAGCGTCTTTTTCAACATACTTTCGGTACTCGTCAATGGTGGTGGCACCAATGGTCTGGAGTTCGCCTCGAGCCAACATTGGCTTCAAAATCGACGCAGCATCAATGGCACCTTCAGCGGCACCAGCACCAACCAAGGTGTGGATCTCGTCGATGAACAAGATGATGTCACCGCGGGTACGGATCTCTTTTAGGACCTTCTTGAGGCGCTCTTCGAAGTCGCCGCGATAGCGCGACCCAGCAACGAGTGAGCCGAGGTCCAAGGTGTAGAGCTGCTTGCCAGCGAGGGTCTCTGGAACTTCACCAGCAACAATCTTGATGGCGAGGCCTTCAACAATCGCGGTCTTGCCCACACCTGGCTCACCAATGAGCACAGGGTTGTTCTTGGTGCGGCGAGACAGCACTTGCATGACCCGCTCGATTTCGTTGTCGCGGCCAACGAGTGGGTCAATTTTCTTGTCACGAGCAAGCTGCGTCAGGTTGCGTCCGAACTGGTCGAGCACAGCTGAACCGTTTTGCGCATCGGTTGGTGCGCTTGGGGTGCCAGTTCCGCCGCCTTCTTTGCCCTGATATCCCGACATCATGTCGATGACTTGCTTGCGAACTGCAGCCAAGTCGCCACCGAGCGAGATGAGCACCTGGGCGGCAACGCCTTCGCCTTCACGCACGAGGCCAAGCAACATGTGCTCGGTGCCGATGTAGCTGTGACCAAGTTGCAGCGCTTCGCGCAGTGACAACTCGAGCACCTTTTTTGCCCGTGGGGTGAACGGCGGCGAGCCACTTGGTGGGTTGCCCGACATCCCAATGGTCTCTTCGACCTTTTCACGCACTGCTTCTAAGGTGATGCCAAGTGCCTCTAAGGCCTTTGCGGCAACGCCTTCTCCTTCGTGGATGAGGCCGAGCAAAATGTGCTCAGTGCCAATGAAGCTGTGGTTGAGAAGGCGCGCCTCTTCTTGGGCGAGCACTAAGACTCTTCGAGCACGATCCGTGAAACGTTCGAACACGTCTTGCCTCCTTCTTTGTTGCAACTCAGCATACCGGGGGGCTGTTCAGATCAACCCTCGCGCATACCTGACACCTGAGTCATCATTCAGCGGATGGTCGCGTTCATGGCTCCCCTAACGTGGAGGCGTGAATCCGCTTGCCGCCCTCGATCTGCCGTCTGTTGACGCCGACCTCGCTCGTCTCGAGCCTTTGCTGTCGACATGTGTGGAAACTGGTGAGCAGTTCTTAGACGAAGTGACGACCCATCTCATCAAAGCTGGCGGGAAACGCCTGCGTCCGCTGCTTGGCGTGGCTGCTGCAACTGCTGGTGAGCGTGCAGCAACCGAAGACGATCTCATGGGCGCGGTTTCGGTTGAGCTCGTGCATTTGGCCTCGCTCTATCACGATGACGTGATGGATGAAGCCGAAATTCGTCGCAACGTTGACTCGGTCAATGCCCGCTACGGCAACTTGATCGCCATCGTTGCTGGCGACTATCTGCTTGCTCGGTCTGCAGCTATTGCCGCTGACCTTGGGACAGAGATTGCCTCGGTGATTGCCAATACCTTGGCACTGCTCACCCAAGGCCAAGTCTCTGAAGTGCGCACGGCGTTTTCTACGAAACGCACTCGAGCTGACTATGAGGTTGCCATTGGCGGCAAGACCGCTGCGCTCATGGCGACGGCCTGTCGAGTTGGTGCCTTGACCTCTGGCCGTCCTCGTGACGAGGTCGAAGCGCTCACCACCTTTGGCTACGCCTTCGGCATGATGTATCAACTTCGCGATGACGTCTTGGACGTCATTGCTACTGACGGCAAGCTCGGAAAACCAGCGGGCCAAGACTTGGCCGAAGGGATCTACACCTTGCCGGTGCTCGTGGCCCTCGAGCAAGATGGGCTTGGCCAAGAGTTGGCCGCCATGCTCGG
>CANGPX010000075.1 GCA_947456095.1 Acidimicrobiaceae bacterium | reverse complement strand
TAGGTCGAGCCGTTTTGGAGACCGGTGATGGTGGCAGTGGTGGCCGGGGCAGTCACCGTGATGGGACTTTGCGCTTGGAGCCCGAGAGAAGGGGTGATGAGATAGCTCGTGAGTGGCGATCCGTTGTTGGGCGGTGCGGTCCATGAAAGGTTCACCTTGGTGTTCCCGCGTGCCCCGGTCAAAGCTGTCGGGGCATCGGGAACGGTTGAGTGCGGGGTGGCAACGGTCAACTGATAGATCGCTCCGTAGTTCGCCACATCGCCGTTGGACTGAAACGAGTCGACCAAGAACATCGTGCCGTCACCATCAAAAGCAATACCTGACACTGCTCCAAGGAGCGACCCAAAGGTGGTGGTCGACACTGTCCCATCGGGGGCGATCTCAATGAGTCGGTCAATGCCAGGGTCGGTAATCCAAAGATTGCCCGAAGGGTCAACGGCAAGTTGGGAAGCCCCACCACCAGCAGCAGCTCCAAGGTCATAAATCTTTTTCTGCGTGCCGTCGGGTGAGATCTTGTAGATAAACGCATCAGCTGCGGCAACACCGCTCGGGTCAACTGCTCCACCATCGCCAACGTAGAGATTGCCTTGATCATCAAGGGCAAGACCATTTGGATCGCTGAAGCCCGTTCCAATGACGCTTTGGGTATAAGACGCACCATTTGGCGTGAGTTTGACCACTTGCGAGTGGTTTGGCCCGACACCGCCGACATAGAGATTTCCCGCTGCATCAATCGCAAGAGCCGCTGACCCGGGAATGATCCCGCTCATGAGCGTGATTTCAGTTCCCGCGGCGGAAAGTTCTTTCAGATTCCCGCTGTAATCGTTGACAAAGAGATTGCCGTTGTTGTCGGCAACCACGCAACCCGGCCCATAGGGACCCCACGCTTCAACGGGAACACCTGGACCATTGAAGGCGAGGATGCGTGAGTTATAAAAGTCAGCAACGAGCAAGGTGCCATCAATGTCCACCTGGGCACATTGGGGGTAGTTGAGACCGGTCGACAACAGCGTCGAAGCAAAGACCGCACTTGCCCCGGTCCCAATGGCCGGATTTGCCCCTGCACTAGTACCCGCCAGGTTCTTCGCCACCACATTGACCGAGTAGATCGTGCCGTTGGAGAGGCCGGTGATGGTGCACGTCAATTGGGTGGTGGTGCACGACTTTGCCGAAGGCAGCACTGTTGCGGTGTAGCTCGTTATTGGAGAACCGCCATCTGAGGTTGGCGGCGTCCAGGCCACGGTGATTGACCCATTCGAAATGGTGGTCAACACAGAAGTTGGTGGACCCGGAACTGTCGCAGCTTTTGGGACGACCACTGCTGCCAGAGCAACGCTTTGCAGCGCAACGACCGTCGCCACAACCACGGTGAAGAATCGAAGCACTGCGCTGAAAGTTTGGTGTTTCCGCCTTGGCCGCGTCACCTTGGTCACCCTGACGACCACTCCTCGCTGGAGGCGCTGAAGATCCTGATGCATCGTGGTCCCAATCGGGTGAACATGGTGGAAACAAAACGTGAGGCCGAAACGAACAACGTGCCCCACATTTGACGATACCGGCAACGAAAACAGGTGTGCGGTCGCAACCAAAGCGCTTCCTGAGGAAGCGTGCCCTTCCGGTTGCCTCCAACCGAACTTCACACCAAATTTGGTGGGCGAGGGGGGACTTGAACCCCCACGTCCTTTCGAACACTGGAACCTGAATCCAGCGCGTCTGCCTATTCCGCCACTCGCCCGAGTAGAGGCACCACTCTACAACCTCACACCTTTCGCTGGAAAAGGGGCTCAAGTTCTTGGAATCGACTCACAACAGGCACCCTTGACCGGTAGAGTGTTCCTATGGGAATGCGGCAGTTCGAGGAGCGCCTCGGGCGTCTCATGGATGGCACGCTGACTCGACCGTTCCGCAAGAACTTGCAACCGGTGGAGATCGCACGCAAGCTCACCCGTGAGATGGACCTCAATCGAAGGGTGTCAGCACGCGGGCTGATTGGTCCCAACAAATTTGTCGTGCACGTCTCTCCACCAGACGCAGTCCGCTTTGCCAGTTTCGTTGACGCGCTGTGTCGAGAACTCGTGGTGGCTGCCAAAGAGCACGCCCAGACCGACGGCTACTCCTTTGTTGGCACGGTCGTCGTTGAGATCTACGAGGACTTGGATCTCAAAACTGGCGAGTGTGACGTCGAAGGAACCTTCGCAGAAATTGCCAAGAAGGCCGTGCTTCGCAGCGACAGTGGAGAGACCTATTCCATGTCTGAAGTCCCAATCACGGTTGGACGGCAAGGCGACAACACCATTGTCGTGCACGACGCCAACGTGTCGCGGCGACACCTTTCGATTGTCCAGGTTGGTCCCCGATTTATCGCCAAAGACCTTGGATCGACCAATGGGACCTTCGTCAACAAGAAGAAGATCACCGAAGTTGCCTTGCAAGATCGCGACATCATCACCGTCGGAACCGCAACCTTGACGGTTGAGTTGTCGTGACCGAAGGGGCCATCTCCATGGTGGCTGCAAACTATGCCGGTTGGGTTCGACCGATTCAGGTCTTCATCATGGCGTTTGTCTTCTTGTTCTTCCTGCGCGTGATTCGCGCAATCTTGGTCGAAGCCAAGCCACCAATTCGAGAGAAAAAGCAAGCCAAAGTCCAAGCGGCATCAACGGCAAAGCGCCAGTGGCTCTACTTGACGGTGAAAGCACCCGAAGACGCTGCAGGAGAACGTTTTCCCCTCAATGGTCCACTCATCATTGGTCGCTCGGCTGAGTGTGACGTGAATTTGGCCTATGACCAGTTCGCCAGTGTCCGCCACGCTCAAATCACCTTAAGCAGCGACACCATCACCATTGAAGATCTTGGTTCTCGCAACGGAGTATGGGTCGATGACGAGCGTATTGAGCAACCAACCCGGGTGAAAAGAGGTGACCGCATCCAGGTCGGCGAAACGATCTTTGAGGTCACTCGATGATGTTGTTTCGCACAGCGTCGGCGACTCACGTCGGCTCTGTTCGATCAGTCAACCAAGATGCGGTTTACGAATCCAATGATCTGTGCGCAGTCGCAGACGGTATGGGTGGAGCTGCTGGGGGCGAAGTTGCCAGCACTTTGGCACTTGAGACCTTGACGGCGCACTTCGCACTCGGTGGCTTGAGTTCAGATTCGCTTGAGCGCGCCGTGACTGCGGCAAACTCAGCCATCTACGACGCCAGTTTGGCTGATGTTTCCTTGGCGGGAATGGGCACCACGGTGACCGCTTTTGCTCCGGTTGCCACAGCAGATGGCGACCGAGCAGCAGTGGCAAGTGTTGGCGACTCGCGCTGCTACTTGTTGAGCGACGGGGAATTCATCCAACTCACCAATGACCACTCAGTTGCGAGTGACCTCATGCGCCATGGGCAACTGAGTGCTGCTGAGGCTGCACAACATCCACAGCGCCACATGCTCACTCGAGCCCTTGGAGTGGCAAGAAGCGTCGAGGTTGACCTCGTGGAGTTCCCAACGGTCACTGGCGACCGCATCTTGCTCTGCAGTGACGGCCTCACCAATGAAGTCACCCATGACGACATTGCTTCGATCTTGGTTGCCCAGCAAGACCCCACTGCTGCAGCGCATGCCCTCATTGATGCGGCAATCGCTGCTGGGGGTCATGACAATATTTCTGTGGTGATTTTGGACATTGTTGTTGGCGACGTTGGCCCAACTGAGCGAGCACTTGCCTCCCTCAACACGTCCCCGTTGCCAGAGAAAATGCTTCTTCCTGGCGATGATTTGACCGGCGCCGTTGGCGCGGTCAGTGCCGCAGCCATCCTGGAGCAACGCGATGTTGGCGCGGCTGCTGGCCAAGTCGAAGACCGTGAGGAAGATGCGGCTAAACGCGCGCTGCATGAAGCCACCATGGCTGCATCAACCACGTTTGCCAGCCCCGTTGAAGCATCGATCCGCCGACCGCGGCCCTTCACGATCCGCACCTTGGTCTTTTTTGGCCTCGTCGCGGCACTCACCTTTGGCGGCTACCGCTTTGTTGGTTGGTTTGCCACCACCCAATACTTCGTGTCGGTAAGTGGCGAGGTCGTCACGATTTCGCAAGGCCAACCAGGCGGGACCTTATGGATCAAGCCGGTGCTGATTGAGACCACCTCAACGACGACTGCTCAGATCCTTCCCTCTCGCCTTCCTGATCTCCTCCACGGTGTTCCCCAACCCTCAGTCACTGCCGCTCATCGCTTTATTGCCAATCTTTTGGATGAACAACATGCAGCCGTCAACCCAGGCATTGCCTTGACCACGACCACAACCTCTTCGTGGGTCCCGGTGTGGACGCCACCGACGACCGTGCAGTCAACGACAACGGTGCCGGGAATCACAACGACAACAGTTCAGGTAACGACGACAACCCTTCCCGCAACCACGGTTCCAACAACCGTGCCAACGACTCTTCCAGCAGGCTGACGTGGGACGCCGCATTCAAGGACTCGCCGTCGTTCTCGGTTCACTGTTCATCTTGATTCTCGTGCAGTTAGTCAATATCCAAGTCGTGCGAGCACCTGAACTGAATAGCTCAAGCTTCAACCCTCGTGCGGTCTCGAACCAAATCATGAACCCTCGTGGCCAAATTCTCTCAAGCACTGGTGAGATCATGGCGTCGTCGACGAAGTTGCCTTCTGGCGTCTATCAGCGCAACTACCCCTTTGGAGCACTCACCGCACAAATCGTCGGGATTGATTCACCGGTCTATGGCCGCTACGGACTTGAAGGCTCCTACAACGCTCACTTGAGCGCCCACTCGCTCGATCCTTCAAGTTTGGGGCAGTTACTCGTGCCAGTGCGCGGTACCGACACCATTACAACAACGTTGTCGACGCAGTTGCAATCGCTCGCCAACAAACAACTTGCCGGTCGAGATGGTGCAGTCGTCGTTGTTGATTCGAACACTGGCGCGGTGTTGGCAATGTTCTCGAACCCGACCTACAACCCAAATCCACTGGTCAGCCAAGACCGAGCGGTTGAAGAAGCGGCATGGAAACAAGTGACCTGTCGCACCTGCAATCCGCATCACTTCTCTGCGCTCGCGTCGTTGGCGTATCAGTACACCTTCGCTCCGGGATCTACCTCAAAGGTCTTGACTTCAGCCGCTGCCTACGAACTCGATCCTGCGCTCGTCACCAAGTACTACCCCTACACGACCGCGCTTTCGATTCCGCAGACCAACAAGCAACTCCACAACTTTGGATTTGGTGGATGCGGCGGCACCTTGGCCTCCATGCTCCCGCCATCGTGTGACACTGGATACGCCAATATGGGCCTTGACCTTGGCGCAAAGAACTTGTCGGCTGAAGCGGAAGCCTTTGGCTACAACAAGCCGTCGCCACTTGACTTGCCTGGGGTTGCCACCTCGTCGTTCCCAACAGAAGCCGAACTCGCCAACAACCCACCTTCGCAGGCCTACTCAGCCATTGGCCAACAAAACGTTGGCGCAACGGCACTCCAAAATGCGCTCATTGCCGCTGGTGTTGCCAATGAAGGCGTGGTCATGGAACCACATCTCGTAAGCCAAATCCGAGACCAAAATGGCAACTCCGTCTACCACTGGAAACCAAAAGCCTGGACGAAAGCCATGACGAAGGACAATGCCGCCTCTCTCACTGCAGTGATGGAAAACGTCTCGTCGTATGGAACAGCTGCCGGAGTGTTCCCGCCGTATCTCAATATTGCTGCCAAGACCGGAACCGCCCAAGTTGGCTACCCCATCATCACCAACACCCATGACTGGATGATTGCCTTTGGTCCAAATCCAAAGCCAACAATCGCGATTGCCGTCGTGTTGCCGTTCCAAGACATCGATGCAACTGGTGCAACGATTGCCGGTCCAGTGATTCGCTGCATGATGCTCGGCGCACTTGCCTACCAAGCCCACCAGCCAGTGATGAACACGTCAGCAACTTGTCCTGCTTGAGGAGCACAGGGTGCGAACTTGCACCACAGGTTGAGGCTGCTGTCGTAGGCTCATGATCTGATGGAACCTGTCGCCAACCCACGAGTGTTCTCTGACCGCTACGAGCTCACCCACCTCATTGCCCGGGGCGGTATGGCTCAGGTCTACTTGGCCCATGACCGAACGATCGATCGCCGTGTGGCGCTCAAGGTGCTGTTCCCCGAGCTTTCGGTTGATCAGACCTTCGTTGAGCGCTTCCGCCGAGAGGCGCAAGCAGCAGCGAACTTGGCCCACCCAAACATTGTTCAAGTCTTTGACTGGGGTGAGGACCAAGGGACCTACTTCATTGTGATGGAGTACGTCGAGGGCAGGTCACTGTCGACCATGCTCGGCCAATCAACCCGAATTCACCCAAATGACGCAGCGACCATTGCCGCCAAAGTCGCAGGTGGACTTGCCTACGCACACCGTCGTGGCGTCGTTCACCGTGACGTGAAGCCAGGAAACATCTTGCTCACGAATGATGGTGATGTGAAGGTCACTGACTTTGGCATTGCCTTGGCCGTCAATTCGTCAGACAACTTGACCCAAGTTGGATCAGTCATGGGCACGGCTGCCTACTTCAGTCCCGAGCAAGCCGAAGGTTTAACCGTTGATGGTCGCAGCGACCTCTACTCCTTAGGGGTTGTCCTGTTTGAAATGGTGACCGGTCGCCCACCGTTTGTGGGCGAATCTCCCATTGTTGTTGCCTCAAAGCACGTGAACGAAGTGGCCCCCTTGGCACGAGCCATCAATCCGAGCGTTCCCGCAGCGCTCGAAGCCATCATTTCCATGGCCATGGCCAAGTCGCCGTCAGATCGGTATCAATCAGCCGAAGACTTCCGAGCTGATCTGCTCCGCTTCGCTGAAGGCCAGCCCGTCATCGCCGAAGCACGGCTCCAAACCATGGCAGCAACGGGAGAAGTTTCTGCCGCCACCGCGGTTGTTGGTGCGGTTGGGCTCAGCGCTTCACAAACCTCGGCAATTCCCCTTGATGGCCGCCCCTACGCCGCTCCGCCCGCGAAGAAGCAGCGGTCGAAGTGGATTGTTCCCCTTGTCCTCGTGGCGCTCCTCATTGCCGGGCTCATTATTGGCCTCATCGCTCGGGGAAATCAGCCAGCGAAAAAAGTTGCGATTCCAAATGTTGCCGGCATGTCAGTTGCCAGTGCCGAATCTGCCCTCGTCCAAGCTGGCTTTTCGGTCCGGCCTGAGCGCGACAAGGTCCCTTCCGTCCTCATTCCTGAAGGCAGCGTTGCCGGGACCGATCCAAAGATTGCGACCTTGCAACCAGAAGGCACTGTCGTCACCTTGCAGATCAGCATTGGTGATGTGGCAAAGGTCACTGTTCCTGACGTCTCTGGCTACGCACAAGACGCGGCAACCGCACAGCTCCAAGCGCTTGGCCTGACGGTCGTGGTGGCCTATGTTCCCTCACCGCTGCCTCAAGGATCCGTCGTGTCAACGGTTCCAGCTGCAGGCAAGTCAGTGTGGTCAAAGACCTCCATCACCATCAACTTGCCGGTCATTAAAACCCCAACGGTGCCAAATCTCATTGGCCTGTCCCCCGTGAACGCTGGAGCATCGCTTGCCTCTGCTGGCTTTACGGTTGGCTCGACAACGCAAGTGTGTTCCAACACCGTCACGACTGGTCTCGTGTCTGCGTCGAATCCAAAGGCTGGCTCCATGTCAGCAAACGGATCTTCAGTTGATCTCACCATCTCAAGCGGGGTCTGCCAAGTGACGATTCCCTCGACCATCTACGGCCAAAACACCGGAACTGCCATTACCGCATTGACTGGTCTCGGCCTCGTCGTTGGCTCAAACGTTGGCACGTTCGCTGGCGACTGCACAGCGGTCATCCCGAGCACGGTGGCTGGAGTGTCCACCACCGATGGCGGAACGGCACTTGCTGCTGGTGTGCAAGTTCCCTTCGGATCAACCGTCTACTTGCAAACCTGTTAGCGAAGCGCCTTTGCTGCAGCGAGGTCAAGGAAGTTCTGGAGCAATCTCGGCCCCATTGGCGAGAGAATCGACTCAGGGTGGAATTGCACCCCTTCAATGAGAAATTCTTTGTGGCGAAGTCCCATGATGATGCCGTCTGCAGTTGTGGCAGTTACTTCTAAAACCTCTGGCACCGACTCGGGCTCAATGACCAACGAGTGATAGCGAGTTGCTGAGAACGGTGTGGGCAGTCCGACAAAGACGCCTTTGCCTTCGTGATGCATGTCAGAGACTTTTCCGTGCATCAGCGTTGGAGCGGCAACAACCTTTCCGCCAAAGACCTCGCCAATAGCTTGATGACCAAGACAGACGCCGAAGACAGGGAACCGCTCACCAAGGTCTCGAATGACCTCCATGGAAATCCCCGCATCTGCTGGTCGACCTGGACCAGGCGAGATGACAATGACGTCAGGGTTCACTGACGCGAGTTCGGCCACGGTGATCTGGTCATTGCGGAACACTTGCGGGTTCGCACCCAACTCGCCGAGTTCTTGGACGAGGTTGTAGACGAAACTGTCGTAGTTATCAATGATGACGACGTGCTGGCCCATGACTGTCAAGGGTACCTTTCTCCTTGAGGTCATGGTGAACCGGTAATCTTCTGCCATGGCAAAGCGGACCCAACCGAACAAGAGTGCACACGAAGGCCGGGTGACCCCAAAGGGCGGCCAGCGCAACACGAAGATCGGTCGCTACCGCTCACCAGAAGAATCTGGTCGCGTCACCGCTCGCATCCCAGACAATGTGAAGCACTCACCCTCATGGTGGGGAAAGACCGCACTTGGTCTCCTCGTCGGTGGCCTCGTGGTCATGCTCGGCAACTGGCTGACGGTTTGGCCAGGGTCATATTCACCGTGGTATCTCGTTGCCGGACTCGCCGTCTCTGCTGTTGGCTTCGGCATGCTCACCCGTTACCACTGACCACGTCGGGCAGCTCCTACTAAAGCACTTCACCACTTCGTCTCTTCGTCCACAACGACAATGCAAAATGCCCCTCGCAAGAAACTTGCGAGGGGCATTGTTGCTTGTTGGAATCCCGTGGCTTAGCCGAGGCGCTCAATGATGGTGGCATTGGCCATGCCGCCACCTTCACACATGGTGAGCAGGCCGTAGCGGCCGCCCGTGCGCTCAAGCTCGTTGAGCAGTGTCGACATGAGCTTCGTGCCCGAAGCACCAAGTGGGTGACCAAGAGCAATGGCACCACCGTTCACGTTGACCTTGGACAGGTCTGCGCCGGTCTCTTTTTGCCATGCCAAGACCACCGAGGCAAAGGCTTCGTTCACTTCGAACAAGTCAATGTCATCAATGGTCATGCCGGCCTTGGCCAACACCTTCTGTGTTGCCGGGATTGGGCCAGTCAACATCGTGACTGGGTCAACACCAGCAACGGCAAATGCATGGAAGCGGGCCCGTGGGGTGTAGCCAAGTTCTTTGGCCTTGGTCTCGCTCATGACGAGAACAGCTGACGAGCCGTCAGTGATCTGACTGGCGTTACCGGCCGTGACCTTGCCGTCTTCTTTGTAGGCAGGCTTCAACTTGGCCAAGCCCTCGAGGCTTGACTCACGAATGCCTTCGTCACGGGTAGCGAATTCGCCCGTGCCCTTGCCTTCTTCGTCACGGATCTCGACTGACACTATCTCGCGCTCGAAGCGACCTTCGGCCGTCGCCAACGCGGCACGGCGCTGTGACTCGAGTGAGTAAGCGTCGAGGTCGTCGCGGCTGATGCCCCACTGGTCAGCAATCATCTCAGCGCCGAGGCCCTGGTTGAAGTTGCCCTTGATGGCGGCATAGCGGTTGAACATGGCTGGTCCAAAAGGAAAACCCATCCCCTTGACGACTGACGAGCCCATGGGCACGCGGGTCATCACTTCAACGCCATTTGCGACCACAACATCGTATTGACCGGCCATGATGCCTTGGGCAGCAAAGTGCAGTGACTGCTGTGACGAGCCGCACTGGCGGTCAATCGTCGTGGCGGGAACTGACTCTGGCCAACCAGCAGCGAGCACCGCGTTGCGGCCAACGTTGAGCGAC
>CANGPX010000074.1 GCA_947456095.1 Acidimicrobiaceae bacterium | reverse complement strand
GGCTTCGTCGAAGCCGAACAGCGGGGGCTCGCAGCAGTCTTTGTGTCTCGAGAAGGTGAGGTCGCCGTGAGTAGTGGGGCAGAGCCCGTGGTGACTTGGGTGCGCCCCTCATGACGACGACTCCAACACGGCCTTCAGCTGCTGAGCGCTCGCCAAGAGTGACCAAAACCGAAGTGGTGAAATCGCCGAAGAACTGGTGGGTGGCTTCAGCGGCGGTAATTGTTTTGGCCATGGCTGTTGCCAAGGTGACGTTGAGTGTTCGTCACTCAATGCTTCCTTGGGTGCTTGGTCGAGGACTTGGCCTTGCCGCAATTGCAGCCCTCGCCGGACTCAGCCTCGTTGGCCTCTGGCGAAGGCACCCGCTTCGAGCAAGTCTGCCTGTGCTCAAACCCGCAGCGCTTGCCAAGGTTCACACCGTGCTGGCTTCTGCCACGATGGCGCTGCTTGCCGGTCATGTGGCGGCGATTCTGGCTGACTCGTATGCCAAGGTTGGCATTGTTGGGGCGTTGATCCCCATGCAATCGGCCTATCAACCGTGGCCGGTGACCCTTGGCACCGTTTCACTGTGGCTGCTGCTGCTCATTTGGGCAACAGCACGACTGTCGAAGTCAGTGGCCAAGCGCAGTTGGAAGGCGGTGCACCGTGCCTCGATGTTCACCTTTGGGTGCGTGTGGCTCCACGGACTCACCATTGGCACAGACTCGGCCAAACTCCGCCCGGCCTATATCGTCGTTGGTGCTCTGGTCATTGCGGTGTGGCTCAGTTCAGCGGCCATGCAAGTCATGCAGTTGGCAAAAAAGCGCACAGCGCCTTGAGCCAACTACTCAGTGATTGCTTGGTACACGAGCTGGCTGAGTTCAGGTCGAATGGGGTACGTCGTCGAAGGGATGAGCTGGGTGAAGAATTGCACCGTTAACTGCTCAGTCGGATCAACGAAAAATGCGGTTGAGGCCATACCGCCCCAGTAGAAGTTGCCGTGACTCGCAATCATCTTCGATGGCAACGGGTTCAGCGTGACCGCGAAGCCAAGGCCAAAGCCCACTCCGTCATAGGCGCTTTCGCTGAAGCCATCGACTTCAGCTTCACGCAGGTCAACGCCACCAGGGAGATGATTGGCCGCCATGTAGTCGAGGGTGCGTGGGCCAAGGATTCGGACCCCATCGAGTTCACCACCACGCAGCAACATGGTGGTGAAACGGTGGTAGTCGGCTGCGGTTGAAACAAGTCCACCGCCACCGGAAAGTCCCGCAGGGCGGACCTTGCCCCAATTGGCCATTCGGCCCGCTTGAAAGAATCCTTCACCAAGCGTTGCGTAGAGCTCGGCCATGCGGTGCTGATTTTCTTCGCTGCACACAAACGTCGTGTCGTGCATCTTGAGCGGCTCGAGCACACGTTCAGCCAAGACCGCATCGAGGGTTTTGCCACCGAAGATTTCACAGAGGCGTCCACACACATCGGTGGCAACCGAGTAACTCCAGCGCGAACCGGGCTGGTAGAGCAAGGGCATCTCTGCCCACTGGTCACAGGCTTCTTCCAGGGTCTGGTTGCTCCGGAGACCGAATTCCATGTCAGCCAAGCGGTGCACTTCATCACACGGGTGGAGGCGAGTGAATCCGTAGGTGAGGCCAGCGGTGTGACTGAGCAGATGCCAGATGCGAATGGGCTCAGTTGTTGGCACGGTGATGGGGTTCTGAGCCGAACCACCGGCGTAGACCCGGGTCTTGGCAAACGAAGGGATATACCACTCAACTGGGTCGGTTAACTGAAAGCGACCTTCTTCAAAGAACGTCATGAGCGCGACCGAGGTGATGGGTTTGGTCATTGAGTAGATGCGCCAGATCGTGTCAGCGGTCACTGGTGATTGAGCGGCGACGTCTTTGTAGCCGCCAGCGGCAATGTGGGCGATTTCACCCTCACGGGCAACGGTCACGAGATAGCCAGGGATCTTGCCGTCAGCAACGTACTTGTCAAAGTGCGTGTCAATACGACGGAGACGTTCGGCGTCAAAGCCCAAGTCTTGAGCGTCAACGGTTACCGACAGCGATGGAGACATAGGCCCTCTTTGAGATCTGCACTTCGTCGAGCAAACACTCAACGAAGCGAAAGATTAGGTGGTGGTGCGACCAACAATGGCGAGGCACATCTCATCAGATGATCCATCTCCCCAAGTGATGTACCGGTTCGGTAGCGATCTCGTCTGGGGGATCAGGCTGCGAAGAATGGGGTTGTAGGTGCAAGAAACGGTAATGCGATCCGCCTTGGTGACATGCACTGGGGGAACGAGCACGGTTCCTCGCTGAAGGTCAAAGTTGTAGGAGGTCTGGTTGAGCAGCACCTGCTCGCTTGGAGTTCCTTGATTCAGCGTGACCACCATTGAGGCGCCAAGCATGTGCATGTGTGGGGCTACCGATTGGATGTAGCCAGCACCTTGGTTCGGCAAGGTGCACGACGTTGACACGACCGTGTTTGCTGAGTCAGCTGGAATGGCCTTTGCCCGTCCGCAGATGAACTCAATCAAGTTAACGAAGTTGACTTCACCTTGCCCAAAGCGAGCCTTCAGATCCTTCATTGAATTTGCTCGACTACACAGTGGACCCTTTTCCCCAGCAGGGCAAGGGAGGTCTGGTGGAGCAACGTAGGTGTCGATCTTCAGTGGCTTGAGGCTAGACGTCGACGTTGGCTCTGTTGTGAGCGTGACCGTCGACTTATCAACTGGGCTCTTGCCGTTCTTCACCCCAACGAGCAAGTTGTAGTGAACCTGCACAATGATGAACGCTCCAGCAGGCAGCGGCATTCCGGTCCCGGCTGGCTCGTAGCTGGTATTGCGACCTGGCCCAGAAGCGGCGAGCCAGGGTTGACGACCAACTTCGGAAATCATTCCTGGCGATCCTGTGAGTTGTGGGGCACCAAAACAGGTCCAGCCCTTGCCCTTATTGTCAATCTTCTTTGCTGCCGCCAAGTCGCTTGGGTAGCCCAAGTACAAGATCACATGGTGGACTTGCGTCGTTGTTGGACTGAACGTCGTCGACGTAATCATCTGATCAGTGGTGTTTCCGGGGTACAACAAACTGCAGTGGTAGTTGTCAGTGCCACCAGTTGGTGGCTTGACCGGAGCAAACGGACTGAGTTGCATGGTGATCGAGTTGGCGTTGGTGTTTCGCACTGCCTCGCTTTGTCGAGGTGAAGCAGCACTGAGCGACACCAAGGTCGAACTGGCAACAATGCCGACGAGTGTAGAAAGTGCTGCTCGCGAAATAGTTTTCGTACGCATGAATTCCCCCAAAGATCTTCGCCCCACCCTAGGGCGACGACCCATTGCGGTCAATGTCAGTACTGAGAACCCACACGGCAAGAAACGTTTGTTCAACTAGCCTCTCGAAGAACAACCGAGGTAGGAGACGCCATGGCAGACCAAGGAAAGTCCAAACAGCAAGGCCGCACTGTTGCAACGGCAAAGAAGAGCCGTGCCGTCACCGGTCACAAAAAGAGCAGGTCTGGCTTAACTGGCTGGGTTGCCGTTGCTGCGGTACTCATCGCCGTTGGCGTGATTGTTGTGGTGAGTTTGAGCGGCAGCAGTGATTCAACGTCGAAGTACACCTTTGAAAAAGCCCCTGCTTCAGTTGTTGACCCAGTAACAACTGTGCCGTTGGCAAGTTTCAACGGTGCGACCTCTGCGCCAGGCGTGCCTGGAGCCCCACTACTCCCAACCAAAGGTCAGGAGATTTTGAAGGTCAAGAACGCAGTTGGCGAAGCGCTTCCCTACGTCTACTACGACGGCTCAGAGCACTGCCCCTACTGCGCAGCGCAGCGTTGGGCAATCGTCGCAGCACTGGCTCGCTTTGGCACCTTCTCGAACCTTGGACTGACAACGTCAAGTGCTGTTGACGTCTTCCCGTCTACCAATACCTTTACGTTCTGGAAGGCAAAGTACGTCTCGAAGTACCTCACCTTTGCCTCGACCGAGAACTTGACCAACATTGTGTCGGGGAACTCCTACCTTCCCCTTCAGAAGCGCTCCGCGTTCAACACGAAGCTGGTGAACAAGTACGACAATCCACCCTTTGTCCCAGAGTCGCTCAAAGGTGGGTGGCCCTACATGGACTTTGCCAACCAGGTTATTGTTCCCGGCCCCACTTTTAGCCCGAGCTACTTGCAAGGGATGACCTGGCAGGAAATTGCCGACACCTTGAAGTACCCACAGACCCCCGTTGCTCAGCAGATTTTGACTGCAGCCAACTACTTGAGTGCTGCAGTGTGTGCAATTGATGGCCAACAACCAGCCTCGGTCTGCAGCTCATCTGGTGTTCGCAACGCGGCAGCGAAGATCCCGCTCAAGTAGCCCTTGCAACTCGGAGTCGTGTAACACCCATTTCGTATCCTTGCCGTTGTCGGCGCTGCTCTTGAGCCGCCGCAGTCTCCATCGAAGTTCGATGGTGGCTCAACGCAAGGGGGACATATGGGCGGATTCATCATCGACACGGCAACGACGGGAAAGCCGACGTTCGAAGAAATCGAAGCTGCAGCCGAAAGCCTTGCCAGCGTTGAAGGTCAGGTTCGTGGCGGAGCAGCCTTCTCTGCAATCATGAACGCCGCCAATGGCGCTGCCCACTTGGCGACAGGCTGGTGGCTGATGGCGCGTGGCCTTGCCGCGGAAATTGAAGACCTTCGTTGGGCGCCTGAAAGCGGTCCCGTTCCAGCCCCTGGAGTGATCGAAGCCCTCGCGATGATTGAAGACGCAACGAGTGAACTGTGCGCGGCTGCTGACGTCGTGGTTGCAGCCCTTGCTGGCGGGGTTGATCCGCTCAATGACGAAGTTGTGGTGAAGGCACTTGAGCGGATTGTGGCGCAGGGCAAGACCGTGTCACTGTGGCTCCGTCGCATGGCCACGATCTGTCTTGGAGTTGCAGCGGTTCTGCCATGGAATGATGCAGTCGCTCGAGCAGATCGGGCAGCCGTTGCCGCACTGCTCGACACCGACGGCCATGTTGCCCATATCGTCGATGACCAACACCTTGCCCTGGCTGACAACTACGACGGCTTGGCGGTCGAACTTCGTGGCTTGTTTTGTCGAACGATCCTCGACAAGCACACTCGGGTGACGATTCAGCCGCTTTGCTCTTTGGAGAGTGAAAACTCGTGGCGAATTGAAGCCGATACCGACGCGTTCGGCAATCTCACTGTCAACTTGTTTGGTGTTTCGCTTGAGCAACAAGACCGACTTGAGCGTCGAGGGTGGTCGTTGACTGACGCTGGAACCTACAGGGCTGAATACGAAGACCCGCTCCCCGTTGTGCTGCCAAGCGGCCTCATCATTGACACCGTTCGTGACGAGTTCGAAGTGGACAATACCGATTCCGTCGTCGTGACGGTGACCGAGATCCTTGACTCCTTCTGGACGCCCTTTAGCGATTAGCGCCACGAACCTCGTGGAGCCATGTTCTCCAGCAAATCCAATCCGGCTCACTCGCGACCAAAGAGTGTGCGTCTCGTTGAGGGCCAGTTAAGGGTCACTGTCCCTTGAAGACGCCGGAGACAAGGTTGCCGCTCGAGATCAGCGGGCCAAGCGCTCCACCGGCGTGCTCTCGGCAAGAGTGAACGTGGCCCTCACGAGCGACTTCAACGCACTAGCCGAGATCATCACTTGCGAAGAATTGCTGAAGGTGTGGCTGCCGCTTCGCTGCGAGAAACAGCGCGCCACGGTAGCCAACGACCAACATTGTCCCGGCCAAGACAATGGATCCCACCATCACTCCAAAGAACTGCGCAGCTGGGTGACCAAGTACCCGGTGACTGTCGCCGGGAAGGCCCCATTTGTGGAGGGGAAACAGACACACCATGGCGAGAAGGGGAACGACAACGTAGGGAGCGGCAATCGCTCCGCACCACCGGAGGAAGCGCATGGGATCTTCTCGGACCTGGCGTTGGCGCTCGCGCAGTGGCACCGGCTTATAGGGCAGCACGATCCCAACCCAGGTTGCCATGCCCAAGGTGGCAAACGGCACGATCAAGATGATGGCGGTGGTGAGTGATGCCGTAACGAGGTCACTGCGATCAGCACTGATGGCAAGGTCGACGAGCAAGCACAGCGGTGCGGTCAGGAGCCACAGCACGATTGCTTTGGCGATGAGCAAGCGCAGCAGTGTGGATTGGTCGCTGATGGCGACGACCATCCTGCGAGCATCGCCCCCAATCACGTTTGTTGCCGGAACGTCAGACACCATCCAACTGAGCAAGGTAAGAGGAAGTGCATGAGCTCCGCTATAGCCAAAAAGCCAAGAAGTGATTGATGCCGGGAGCAGCCACCAACCAAGAGCAATGAGGACGATATTTACCCCAATGCAAATTGGCGCTTCGAAGGGGTCATGGAATGCTCGTCCAAACTCTGCCCGCACTGCTTCGCGGAGCGAATTCGGAAGGCTGGCGATGTCCACAGGACCAGCGTACTGATGAGAGGTTGAAGGCCTGGTTGCCGGTTTTTCTCGAAGGAATGAGCTGGTGTTTTCTCAAGATCAATGAACTCTTCGACGCGAAATTTGAGAAAAGCAGCCCTGTTTGCGCCATGGAAGATCATCATTTCTTTCAACTTTTGGCGGCATCGTCAGTTGTGGCTTCGAGAGGAAAGGGGAATTTCTCAACTCCGATAAGGATTTTTTGATTGGGTCATGACATCTATGTGAACGAGTTGTCACGCCGCGATGAAATTCTCTCGTACTTTTGGACAAATTCTCGAGGTTGATGAGTAACATCCGACATCAGGCGTCACTGAGTCCGGGGGGAATTCCATGGCTATAGGTATCATGTTGGCAGGAATTGTTGCGATTGCAGCAATTGCGAACTACATCCGAAAGCACCACGCAGCAGCCGTGGTCAAGTTGCTCACTGCCACACTCAGTGCAACCACGCTGGCAGCGATTGCCTATGTGCCAAGTGCCAGTGCAGCCAGTGCTCCGCAAGCACCGCTGTACATCGTCAATACCAAGTTGACCGGAACGGTTGGGACTCCAATCAAGCTCTCTGCCACCGGTGGATCAGGAGCCGGTAAGGTCACCTACGCCACTTCGAGCCCCAACTGCTCCATTATTGCCACCACTGGATCGGTGACGGCAAGAACTTCGGCGACCTGTTCAGTCGTTGCTACGAAGGCAGCGGCAGCGCCGTTCTTGGCCGTCTCTTCGACCGCAGTGAAGTTCACGTTTACTGGCCTCAACCAAGCTGCACTGACGATTTCAAACACGGTAACTACTTCCCTGGCTGGAAAGACCTTTGCTCTCACCACAAAGGGTGGCTCCGGGACCGGGGCGGTCACCTACGCTGCTTCTGGTGCAACCTGCTCGATCAAGTTGAATTCGCTGACTGCCGCAGCAATGACGACCTGCTCAGTGGTCGCCACCAAGGCTGGCACCGGTGCATACAACAGCGTGGCCTCAGCGCCAGTTGTCTTTACGTTTCTGCCGGCGACCTTCCAAATTGTGAATTCGTTGCGCGCGGGAACTGTGGGCACCCCACTGACCGTGCTTGCCCAAGGCGGAACCGCGAAGGGAACAACGAAGTACTCGACTACTGGTACGGGTTGCTCGATTGGCGCGGCAACTGGTGCGTTGACTGCAAGCCAAGCAACGACTTGCGCCGTGTCGGCTGTCGTGATGTCAGGTGCAGCAAAACTGGCGACTGCACCCACCGTGAACTTTGGCTTCACTGTTGAAAACCCAACTGTTGCGCACCCTGATGTTGCCTCGCTGACCTCGGTCACAGGGACTGCAGGCGCACAAGTCAATAACACCGCAAATGGCCAAGCACAGTTCATTAACCAGTACTTCAACGCAAATGACCACTGGTATGTGAACTACCTCCAAGCCGGCTCAACCACCACGTTGAACTGGCACGTCAATGGCTCAAATGGTCTGGCCTTGGTTGGTGCTCCCGTTACTTTGCACACAAACCTCGCTTACTCTTGCGCAACTGGCGTTACGTGGACCAACGCTGCGGCCAACGTCTACCCAGGCTGCAATGGTGGTACTGAAGGATTGCTCACGGGTACGACTGACGCCAAGGGTAATGTCAGCTTCACCCTCGTGAACGACAACCTCGTTGGCGGATCTGCTCCAGCCAATATGACGACCGCGGCGGGTGTTGCGGCCAACGAAAGCGGAAAATTCCCTTGGACCTCAATGTTGTTGCAGGTGAAGAGCCTTACCTACACCGGTAACCCAGCCACCCAGATCAACCAAGGAACTGACCGAGTCGACTTCGTGGTGATCCCACCAGCAGTCAACACCAATGCACCAACCGTGGCGCATCCTGATGTTGCTCGACTGACGGGAGTGACTGGGACTACGGGTGCTCAGATCAACGACACCGTCAATGGTCAGAACTACTTCATCAACCAGTACTACAACTCAACTGACCACTGGTACGGCAACTACATCAAAAACGGTGCCACCGTCACGATGACCTGGCACGTGAATGGTTCCAATGGCAAGCCCTACGCACATGCGCCTGTGACATTGCTTGGCAACCTCACCTACTCGTGTGCGAAGAACGTGACCTGGGAAACTGCCAGTTTGAACGTCTACCCAGGCTGTGGTGGTGGTGCGCAAGGTTCCTTGGCTGGAACCACTGACGCAAATGGCAACGTGACGTTCACGCTGCACAACACCAACAGCGGAACCGGGATTCAACCAACAGATACGACCACGACAGCTGGTATGGAGGCAAATGAAGGGCCACTCGCATGGACCAACATGTTGCTTCAGGTCGGATCGGACACGACGTCTGGCAATCCCGCAACCGAAGTTAACCAGGCAACTGACCGGGTCGACTTCCTGGTGATTCCTGACGCCGAAATCGCTCCGCCTACTGCATCGTCGTACATCCACCCAGATGTGGCCACGATGACGGGGATGACTGGCGTGGTGAACGCGACGCCGATTGACTTCACCTCAAATGGTGATCAGTGGTTCATCAACTCGTACTACTCACCAGGCGACCACTGGAACTTCACCTATGTGAAAAAGGGCGCAACGATTACCCAGTCTTGGCATGTCGTCGACTTCAGCGGTGCAGCCATGAAGAACCAAACGGTCACGCTCATGACCGGTACCGGAGCTTCTTGGTCGGCAACGGGTATGGACGCAGACGGCAACATCGCCGGCACAACTGATTCAAGCGGTAATGTCACCTTCACCTTGACGAGCACCGAGACCGATGGTGGTGCGACTCCTGCCAACACCACTGATGGCTGGACTGCACTTGCAGCCCAAAACGACCACACCAATAAGTGGTCTCGCTTGAAGCTCGTCATTGGCACCCCAGTGACCGGTGCTGGAGTTGACCCAACCTACGGAGCAGTCGGCAGCACGACCGACATCTTCACCGCTGGTGGTGACCACCTGTCGCTCGTGAACCAAGCAACTGACCTTGTTGACCTCATTGTTGTCCCAGACTCATCAACTCCGCCTCCGGCACCAACTTCAGCGTCGTATGCCCACCCAGACGTGGCCACGATGACGGGGATGACTGGAGTCGTCAACGCCACGCCACTTGACTACACGGCAAATGGCGACACCTGGTTCATCAATGACTACTACTCACCAGGCGACCACTGGAACTTCACCTATGTGAAAAAGGGCGCAACGATTACCCAGACTTGGCATGTGGTTGACTACAGCGGGTCAGTCATGAAGTCAAAGACGGTCACGCTCATGACTGGTGGCGGAGCTGCATGGTCAGCAACGGGAATGGACGCAAACGGGAATCTTTCAGGCACGACCGATGACAGCGGCAATGTCACCTTCACCTTGAAGAGCACTGAGACCAATGGTGGTTCAGCCCCTGCGGACATCACCAGTGGCGACACTGCACTTGCTGCAGAGGGCACAAACGCATGGTCCCGCTTTAAGTTGGTCATTGGCACCCAAGTCACCAACGCCGGTGTCGATGCAACTTACGGAGCAGTTGGGAGCACCAGTGACATCTTCACCGCTGGCAATGCCCATCTGTCACTGGTCAACCAAGCAACTGACCTTGTTGACCTGATCATTGTGCCCGATTCGTCAACTCCTCCACCAGCGCCAACGGCGTCGTATGCCCACCCAGACGTGGCCACGATGACGGGGATGACTGGTGTCGTCAACACCACGCCAATTGACTTCACGTCAAACGGTGATGAATGGTTCATCAACTCCTACTACTCACCAGGTGACCACTGGAACTTCACCTACGTGGAAAAGGGTGCGACCATTACCCAGTCTTGGCATGTGGTTGATTTCACTGGATCAGCCATGAAGAGCCAAACGGTCACCT
>CANGPX010000073.1 GCA_947456095.1 Acidimicrobiaceae bacterium | reverse complement strand
GCCGACTTCGACAATGCGTCCGACCATCTGCGCGCCAGCGGCGGGCTCGAAGTCAGTGACGTTGCGCTTGAGCGACGCGGTAATTTCATCGGCGCTAATGGTGAGTTCAGCCATCAGGATGCTCCCTCGTTGGTGGTGGTGAGTTGTGAAACGAACTGCTGCTTCGAGGCGGCAACGTGCTCACGGAGCACGTCAAGCCGTCCGCGGAGTGAATCGTCGAGTCGGAGGTCTCCGATTTCGACCACGACGCCAGCCATGAGGCTTTCGTCGACTGAGACGTAGACGTCAACTGGGTTTCCAGCTAACGCCTCAAGCGATGCCGCCAGCGCTTCACGCTGTGCGGTGTCGAGATCTGCACCAGCAAGGACGCGAGCAACTCGCCATCCTCGTGTTTCTGCTGCTTTCACCACGACTGCATCGAGGGTACCAACAACGTCGCGTGCACGGCCCCCATAGGGCAGGTAGCAAGCAATAGCGCTGGTTGCTGGGTGAACTTTGCCAGTCAGCAAGTTCTCCAAGAACGTGGAGCGAACTGAAGGCTGGAGGTCACGGTCTCCAAGAACTGAGCGAAGCGACAAGGTCTTGGCAACAAGACGAGCCAATTGGTACAGCTCGTCGCCAACAACGGCGAGTTCATCATTTGACAGTGATGCGAACACTGATGCGGCAAAGCCTTGGACTCGACGTCGAGCAGAAATTGCGGAGAGTGATTCCTCAAACCATTCACGACGTTCTGCCGTGAACAAGGTCCGGTATTGCAGCCACGTAATGGCAACGCCTACTTCTTGGGCTGGCACCACGTTGATGGCTTGCAACACGAGGCTCAACGTTGCCGGAGCAACCTTTGCCGCTAGGAGGTCAGTGGCAACAGCACGACGCACACTCGGGGCGAGTGCGGTATCAGTGAAGGCTGCGAAGAGTTCTGGTTGGCCGGCAACAAGACGCTCAAGCGAAATGAGATCGGCCGACACTGCGACCGACTCCTGCTCATTCAGTCCATTGAGGACTGCTGATGCGTAGCCCTGGAGGCTCGGGTTCATGCAGACGTCCCGGCGTTCGCCTCGGAACGAAGCGTGGCAACAGCAGCGTCAATGAGGTCACGGTGGGTCGAAGCGTCAACTTCACGGCCGACGATCTTCTCAACGACTTCGAGCACAATTTCGCCCATACGCTGAGCAGCTTCTTCAACAGCACGCTGGCGCAGCACGGCGACTTCGCCTGCTGCCAAGGCCACAACGCGGTCGTACTCAACTTGGCCGCGGCCATGCATGTCTGCGGCCACTTGGTCGGAGGTCTTTGTGGCTTGGGTCACGATCTCACGAGCCTGGATGCGTGCTTCTTCGAGCAGCACACGGCGCTCGTCGTCGGCAGCTGCGGCTTCTTTGGCTGCGCTCTCGGCTTCAGCGAGCGAAGAGCGGATGAGTTCTTGGCGTGCCTCGAGGGCTTGGTTGATCGGCGGGATGGCCTTCTTGCCCAAGAACCACAGGACGAGCAGGAAGACGACGAGCTCGACGAAGAACGTCGCGTTCGGCAATAAAAAGAGGCTTGCGGTCATAGTTGAGAGGCTCCGAGGTTGCGGTTAAGAACGGTCCAGCAACTGCCCTCGCCGAAAGATCGGCGAGGGCAGGTACGGCTCAAACCTTCGAGAAGACGTAGACGAAGACGACGCCGAAGACGAGGTTGATGATGTACGCAGCTTCGACGAGACCAACGGTCAAGAAGAACTGGGTACGAGCCTTTGGCTCAGCCTCGGGCTGGCGGGCGACGGCTGCGATCACCTGTGAACCGGCGAGGCCGTCACCGATTGCGGCGCCAGCGGCGCCACCACCGAGTGCGAGACCAGCGCCAACGAGGGCGCCCGCGGTGCGGATTGCGTTGTCGGTGCTTGTGGACATGTGCTTTTCTCCTTGGTTGCTGGGCTACTGCGTATTGCGGTGACTGCGTACTGCGAAGGTTTGGCTTAGTGCTCGGGGTTGTCGAGTGCCATGCCGAAATAGATGATGGTCAACAGGGCAAAGATAAATGCTTGGATGGCCCCGATGAACATGTCGAACAACTTCCACCCAAATTCGAAAGGTGGAAATGCCCAGATTGGCAGCAGCGCCGTCATGACCGAGATCATGAGACCGCCAGCAAACACGTTACCGAAAAGACGGAAGGTGAGCGTGATGGGTTTGGTCAACTCTTCAATGATGTTGATGGGCAACATCAGAATCGAAGGCTGGGCGTAGTGCTTCAGGTACCCGCCAATGCCGCGGGTCTTGATCGAGGTCACATGCACAGAGATGATGACCAGTGCTGCCATGGCCAGCGGCAAGTTGATGTCGCTGGTCGGCGAAGGAAGCCATTCGGGGTTGTGGCCCGAAGGAAAGAGGCTGATCCAGTTGCAGAGCAAGATGAACAAGAACAAGGTGATGCCAATCGGCACGTACTTGCGTCCCTTTGGTCCAATGGCTGAGTCAGTGATGCCTTGCACCTGCTCAACAATGAGCTCGTACATAAGTTGACCCTTGCCAGGAACGCCTGAGGTTGCCTTGCGAGTAGCGAAGTACGTGAGACCACAAACAATTACCGCAACGAGGATTGATCCCCAAACGGTGTCGGCGTTAATGGTCATCCCAAACACTGACCAAGTGCGGGCGTGTTCTCCCACACAGATCTTCAATGTCTCAGACGGACACTTTTCTTCAGCCGCGGCAGCGAAGGACGTCGTTGCGACCTGGACCGCTGCATGCATGTGTTGAAGCGAAATCACTCAGAACCCCCGGAGGCCAGCTGTGCGCGGCCAAGGTTGACAATGAAACAGAACTGGAAAACTACAAGACCAACGAGCGAACCAATACCCACCGGCGAGTAGAGGATAACAAGTCCGAGGACCCCCGCGGTCAAAATTCCGAGACGAATAAGCACGGGCCCGCGAACTCGGCGCCGAAGGGACTTCATGGACTCCCCGTCTTCGAGGGAAATCTTGCCGATTGAGCGATCCAAGAAGCGCATGTTGAGCCAGGCACCAATGACGCCCAAGAAAATGCCTACGGCCGAAAACGGTGGGTAGAACGCAAGAGCTACCAGGATCACACCGGTTCCCATAATGACGGCGGAAACAATGGTGCTCCGCAGAACCTTGGTCATTGACCAAATAGCTTCTGACGCTTCGCTGTGCTCACTCATCGTGGGTTGCCTCCGAAGCACTGCGCATGGTTGCTGCTCGCACCAGCGCTGCTGCAGCACCAGCGATCCCGAGGGCCAGACCAACAAGCAAGAACAACGGTGAGGTCCCCACCACTCCATCAAGCCACAGGCCAAGCAGGAGTCCAACGACGATGGAACCAACAATGGTTGATCCAACAGCAACGAAGTACAGCGCTGCAGGCGTTGTGGTCTTCGAAGTTTCGCGTTTCATGCTGCCTATCCTCGCAGAACTCACTTCGGTACTGAAACGCTTCGCTGCTCGTCTTCTGGTTCGCTTGAAGCCCGTGTTGGCCAGAACAGTGCAATGAGTCCAACGCCGGCAACGATCGTGGCAAAAGGAACGAAGCGATTGAGTCGGGGTTCGACCAGGGGGATGAGCACGAGGCTCGACAGCACCGCAGTCCAGCCCCACAAAATCAGCACCGCTCGACGGTGGCCGTGACCAAGTCGCAACAAGCGGTGGTGGATGTGATCTTTGTCTGCAGTGGCAAGACCCGTCCCTTTGGCTGTTCTCCTGATGATGGCCATCGCCATATCAAGCAGGGGAATGCCGAGGATGAAAAACGGCAGGAACAACGGGGCGAAGAAAAAGTAGGTCACTCCCGTTGCTGGTGGGGTCCTGCCACCAATCACCATGGTTGCGGCAGCAAGTAAGAGTCCGAGAAACAGCGCCCCGGCATCACCCATGAAGATCTTCGCTGGATGGAAGTTGAAGACTAAAAAGCCAATGCAGACCCCACAACCAATGATGGCGAGCAGTGGCCCAATGTTCGAACTCGGCAACAGTCCAAGGCTTTGAAGTTTCAAGCCATACAGCGCAAGTGCGGCCGAGCCAATGGCCACAATCCCCGACGCCAAACCATCAAGTCCATCGATCAAATTGACGGCGTTGGTGAGGGCAATCACCCAGAACGCAGTGATGAGCGGAATCACGCTTGGGCTCAACACAATGAACTGACTCGTGAGTGGAACGTGAAACTGATACATCGTTGCGCCGGTGAAATACAGGATCGATGCCGCGAGTACTTGGCCCGCCATCTTGGCTGGTGCCGACATGTCTCGGATATCGTCGACCAGGCCAACGACGAAGACCGCTCCGCAAGCGACAAGCACGCCAAAGGCCTCAGATGAGGCATGGAACATCGCACTGAGACCCGGCAAGACCGATGCCACGATCATGGCGGCACAGAAGCCAACGAACATCGCAACTCCCCCGCCATAGGGAGTGACCAAAGCATGAACTTTGCGATCTCGAGGCACGTCGACATAGCCAACGGTGGTTGCCAACGAAATCGTCGGCCAGGTCGCGGCCGCAGTCACGGCGGCGGCAACCGTAAAGACGACCGCGTACCAACCGAGAGGGAGCACGAGGTTCCTAGAGGTCCCCGTAGGGCTGGAACGAGGAGCACAACTCCGCCACTTCAGCGCGAACTGCCGCCACTGCTGCCTCATCGCTGCGTGAACGCAAGGTTCGAGCAATCAGTGAGGCAACCTTGACCATCTCGGCTGCTCCCATCCCTGTCGTCGTCATGGCCGGGGTGCCGAAGCGAAGGCCAGAGGTGACAAACGGCGAACGTGGGTCGTCGGGGATGGTGTTGCGGTTGCAAGTGATCCCAGCCAAGTCGAGGACTTCTTGGGCTTCTTTGCCGGTTAACTCTGGGTCAAAGGTCCGCAAGTCAACGAGCACAATGTGGTTGTCGGTTCCACCGGCAACCAGGCGGAAGCCTTCAGCGCCAAGTGATGAAGCAAGCACCTTGGCATTGGCCACAATTGCCGCGGCGTAGTCCTTGAAACTCGGCTGAAGCGCTTCTTTGAAGGCCACTGCTTTGGCGGCAATGGCGTGCTCGAGTGGGCCGCCTTGCAGGCCGGGGAAGATTGCGCTGTCGATCTTTTTCGCCAACGCAGCAGTCGTCAGAATTGCACCACCACGTGGACCTCGAAGCGTTTTGTGGGTCGTGAACGTCACCACATCAGCAATGCCTACTGGAGATGGGTGAACCCCACCAGCGATGAGCCCAGCCGGGTGGGCAGCGTCAAACATCAGCAGTGCCCCAACTTCATCAGCAATGACTCGGAAGTCCTTCGCGTCAATGGTTCGTGAGTAGGCAGTTGCACCAGCCACGATGAGCTTCGGGCGCTCGGCCAGCGCGCGGTCACGGACTTGGTCCATGTCAATGCGCTCGCCAGTGCCCTCATCATTTGCCGGGGTGAGGCCGTAGTCGACAAAGCGCCAAACCTTCGACGTCACGTTTGCTGGCGAACCGTGGGTCAAGTGACCACCATGATCAAGCCTCATGGCGAGCACCGTGTCGCCGGGGTTGATGAGCGCCATGTAGGCAGCCAAGTTGGCGTTCGCACCAGCATGGGGTTGCACGTTTGCGTGCTCAGCACCAAAGAGTTCGCACAACCGGTCTCGGGCGATGTCTTCAACTTGGTCGATGACCTGGTTTCCGCCGTAGTAGCGACGGCCTGGATAGCCTTCGGAGTACTTATTCGTGAGCACGGTGCCTGATGCCGCAAGCACGGCGCGTGAAACGAAGTTCTCACTAGCAATGAGTTGCAAGGTCGTCATTTGACGATCAAACTCTTGGTCAACGAGGAGGGAAATCTCCGGGTCGGCCGCAGCCAAGATGTCGTGCTCGCTCGTGTTCTGACTCACTGCTGATTCTCCTCGTTGGTTACCGATTCTTGTTCTAAGTCCGCCAACTTGGCGACTCGTCGACCGTGACGCTCATCTCCTGGGGTTGCCGACAAATACGCCGCAACCGCGTCGAGCACGGTTTGTTCCCCAGTCAGTCGTGCTCCAAAGCACACAACATTCGCGTGATTATGTTCACGGCATAGCCGAGCAGAGGTGACATCAGTCACCGTTGCTGCTCGCACGCCATGGATCTTGTTCGCAGCGATAGCAATGCCAATTCCTGAGCCGCATACCAAGATGCCGAGATCGGCTTGTTTGGCTGCGACCGCTCGGCCAACAGCTGCGCCGAAGTCGGGATAATCGACTGACGTCGTTGCATTATTCGTGCCGAGGTCCACAACTTCGTGGCCAAGTTCCTGCACAAAATTGGAAATCACCTGTTTTAAGGCGAAGCCAGCGTGGTCTGCACCGAGGGCTAAGAGCATGCCGCCACTGTAGCGACCGAAGCAGACCAACTGAGTGGTGAGTATTTCGGCCGGGCAGCGAATCGGCCGCCGGTAGGATTTTGGCATGGCACTTGACCCTCGCACGCCGGTCCTCGTTGGCGTAGGCCAAGTCACCACTCCCCCAGAGGCCACGATGGTCCCGGTCGATCGGCCGCAACCTCTCGACCTCATGGTGAGAGCAATCCAAGCCGCTGCCGAAGACTGCGACGGCGCGGGTCCCGGCTCCATTGCCCCAAGCGGTCGAGCCCTCCTTGAGCGAGCACAGCGCTTGGCGGTGATTGCTTCGTTTGGCTGGCATACGTCAAATCCTGGAGCGCTCATTGCCGAGCGACTCTCCATTGACCCGGCTGAACTCATCTTGACCACAACTGGTGGGAATACCCCGTTGCAACTGCTCCACGCCAGCGCGCGAAAGATTGCAGCCGGTGAACTCGATGTCGCCATTGTGACCGGTGCTGAGGCCATGTATACCCGCGCCCTCGCCCGACGTTCTGTCGAGCACGGCACCTTGACCTGGGCTTCACAGGCGGCGGATTCCACCCCGCAAGCGGTGAGTTTCGGCTCGCCTGACCGACCAGGGGTCACTGACCTTGAAGCCGCACGTGGGGTGCGACTGCCCATTCAGGCCTACCCACTGCTGGAAAATGCCATTCGTGGCGCCAGAGGGTGGACACTCGAAGAGCACCGAAAGGCCATTGGAGATCTTTGGGCTCTTGGCTCGCAAGTTGCTGCCACCAACCCCTATGCCTGGATCAAAGAACCCATGACGGGTGAACAGATCATGACGCCGACGCCGACGAACCGAATGGTCAGCTACCCCTACACGAAGTACACCGTGGCGAACTTGTCGGTTGATCAGGGCGCTGCGTACATTTTGTGTTCGGTTGAAGCGGCTCGAGCCGCTGGGGTCAGCGAAGACCGCTTCGTCTTTCCCCTCGCTGGCGCCGACGGCAACGACCACTGGTTCATGTCGCACCGGGAGAACCTGCACTCTTCCCCTGCCATTCGCTTGGCCGGTGAAGCAACCTTTGCCGGCGCTGAAGTCTTGGCTGATGAATTGGCTTTTGTTGACCTGTACTCGTGCTTCCCAGCCGTCGTGCAAATCGCCATTCAAGAACTCGGTCTTGGCAGTCGCCCCGAGCGCCCTTGGACCACAACTGGCGGGTTGGTCTTTGCTGGTGGGCCGGGGAACAACTACGTCACCCATTCCATTGCCTCCATGGTCGATAAATTGCGCTCACAACCTGGTGCCTCGGGTCTCGTCACCGGCCTTGGTTGGTTCTCAACGAAGCACTCGGTTGGCATCTTTGGATCCCGACCCCCTCGTCATCAAGGGGCGAATGGCTACCACTGGACCGATGTCCAACAAGCTGTCGATGCTTCACCGCAAACACGGGTCGACTCCAATTACGTCGGTACCTGCACTGTTGAAACCTCAACGGTGACCTTTGACCGCAGTGGTGAGCCTGAGCACGGCATCGTGGTTGCTCGCACCGACGACCACGCACGCGTGTGGGGTCAAGTCACCCACGCTGACCACTTGAAGGCACTGCTCGATATTGATCCAAACGGCCGCACCGGATCACTTGCAGCTGACGGCACCTTTACCTTCGCCTAACGGCTCAGTTCTTGAGCGGCGACTGAAAACACATGTCGGGTTCGCCTTCTTCATTGTCCCCGTCGGTTCGAGCAATCTCGACAAAGCCGAGATGGCGGTAGAAACCTTGGGCTCGCGCATTTGACTGAAACGTCCATAGGGTCACCTGCTCAGGGCTTTGCTCAACGACGGCTTCAACGAGTTGCTTGCCAATACCGCGGCCTTGGAAGTCTTGCGCCACTGCGAGTTGCACAATGACTGACCCTTGGGCGACGACGACCCCAATGAGGGAACCGCCCACTTCAGCCAAGACCAGCTCAGCCCCATTGTCGTGCAGTGAGCCCAAATACGGGCTGAGTTCAACATCGTCATCGTGAATGCTTGGAGGAATTGCTGGATACGACGCTCGCCGAACGCTCGAGAGCAAGTGGGCTGCAGCATTGAAGTCCTCTGGAGAACCTCTCCGCAAGGAAAGTGGAGCTTCATCCACTGATGACCACTGGTCCTTCTCGAAGGACGCTCACCACGCCGTCGTGCACTGACACGACTGTGGAGGAACGTCCGCCTTGGGGTAGGCCATCGAGCACGATGCCTCGATCGCCAACAACTCGTTCTGCCTCGGCTGGGGTGCAAACAGGCGGCTCACCGTGAAGGTTGCACGAGGTGGTTGCCAGTGGTCCGGTCTTGGTCAAAAGCAAGAGCAAGCGGGCATCACTTGGCATCCTCAGTCCAATGGAATGGTGTCCGCCGACTTTTACCGCGATCTCGTGCGAGCACTGAACAACCACAGTCAACGCCCCCGGCCAGTGCTGCTCCATCAGGTGTTGCGCTACGGGATCGAGTCTGCCAACGAGGGCTTTGGCCGTTGCAATCGAGTCAACGAGTACCGGCAAAGCAACCGTTGCTGGTCGCTGCTTGGCTGAGAACAGTTGCGCAATGGCTGCTGGTCGATCGAGGCGAGCAGCAATACCAAAGACGGTGTCGGTCGCAACACCAAGCACTTGACCGCCGTCGAGGACCGTTGCCGCGAGGGCTACATCACTCGTGATCATTTCTCCCGCCTGACCATCACGCCTCGTTGTCGAGACGCCAAGTCAACAATGATCTCTGCTGATCCGAGCGAGCTCGCGAGTTCTTGCAAAGCGTTGCACTGTTGCGGTGCACATTCAAAGACGATGACTGCACGAGGAGCCAAGAAGGGTTCAGCTCCGAGCACAATTGCTTCGAGGTCACCAAATCCATCCACCCCAGTTGTTGACCGAGGAGCAACGAGCGCCGAGCGTGGCTCGAAGCTGAGCTGAATCTCAAGGTCTTGATATTCATCCTCGGTCACATAGGGAGGATTGGCAATCAACACGTTGACTCGACCGTGCAATGACTCCGGCAACGCACTCCACCAAGAACCGTGATGCACCATGATGTCGCAGTTGAGGCGGCTGGCATTGAGTTCAGCTAACGAAAGAGCCTCGTGACTGAGATCAACCGCATGCACTTCTGCCCCCGGACATTCGGTCGCGACGGACAGAGCAATGGCGCCGGTTCCCGTTCCAAGATCAACGACCACAAGGTCTTCGTTGAGCAAGCGCGCAGCCTCAATCGCCACGCCAACGAGGTGCTCAGTTTCTGGTCTTGGGATGAGGGCTCGTTCGTCGACAACCAACGTGAGGGACCGAAAGCCCCAAGTCCCAAGCGCATACTGCAGGGGTCGCCCTGCTTCGACTTGCCGAGCCAAGGCAAACACTTGGTCGACAAGGTGGTCATCGAGCTCAGTCGATTCCTGGCCAAGCCCAGTGAGGTCTTCAACCACCCACCTTGCTTGTTGAGTGCCACCAACTTGGGTGGCAATGGCTTGGACCAACTCCGACCTGGTCACGGTCAGACCTCGTCGTCTCCAGCAAGTTGGCGCGCCCGTGACTCAGCGAGCAGTGCATCGACGAATTCGTCCAAGTCGCCAGCCAAAACTTGCTCCAAGTTGTACCGAGTGAGGCCATCGACGCGATGATCGGTCACTCGCTTTTCTTTGAAGTTGTAGGTCCGAATCTTGTCAGCCCGACCGCCTGAGCCAACCTGGCTGCGCCGGGTAGCGGACAGTTCGGCTTCTTGCGCGTCTTGCTGTGCTTTGAGCAGGCGCGCTCGCAGCACCACCATGGCTCGAGCACGGTTTTGGATCTGGCTCTTCTCGTCCTGCATGGCGACCACAATGCCGGTTGGTAGGTGCGTCACGCGAACAGCTGAGTCTGTGGTGTTGACGGACTGGCCCCCGGGTCCAGAGGAGCGATACACATCGACCTTCAGATCACCAGGGTCAATGTGGACATCGACTTCTTCAGCCTCAGGCAACACGGTGACCGTTGCCGAAGAGGTATGAATCCGACCCTT
>CANGPX010000072.1 GCA_947456095.1 Acidimicrobiaceae bacterium | reverse complement strand
TCAATTTCGTAGCGTATGAATGCAGACCGCTTGGCCACCGCGTCGTAGGTTCTGCGGGCAACGGCATTGTCGTGTGCGGTAATCCAAAACAACTCGGTGCAGCCAAACGCTCTTCCTCGCCGCTCAACTTCACCAATGAGCGCTTGAGCAATCCCGCGTCCTCGAGCTTCGCTTCCGACGAAAAGGTCTTCCAAGTAGCAATTCGCCACTCGAGCCCACGTCGAGGCTTGATAGGAAAAATGGGTGAGGCCAACGACGCTGCCCGCCACTTCAGCGACGAGACCGTGCATGGTGCTCGAGGAGCTCGTGACTTGGCGCCAAATGCGAGCCAAGTCTTCTTCGTTCCGAGTTGTTTCGTAGAAGTCGAGGTAGGAGGCGTAGAGCTCGTTCCACTGCTCAAAATCGCGAACTTCGAGACGACGAATGACGAGATCCATCTAGGAAGTGTCACACACTCGAAGCAAACGGTCATGATCCATCGCTGCAGTTCGCGACCGCACTGGAGGTGACTCAGCGTCGATCTCAGCGGTAGGGTTGGGACGTGTCTGAGACTCAAGTTGTGAAGCCAGAAAAGCCCCAGTGGAAAGAACTGTTCACCGAGGTCGTGACCTCAGGGTTGTGCACCGGTTGTGCCGGCTGCATCATCGCCTGTCCTCACGACGTGCTGAACTACGACGACAAGGCGGGGAACTACAAGCCGTTCCACTTGGACATCGATGGCGGTCGAGAAGACTGCACCCACGGACAAAAGGGCTGCACCATGTGCACCCGTGCCTGTCCACGTTTTCGCGAGTGGGAGCCGCAAATCGACATGCACCTGCATGGACGTGAGCGCACCGACGAAGACGTTGCTGGACTTTCTCTTGACATTTTCTTGGCTCGAGCTACTGACCCAGAGTTATTTCATGCCGGGCAAGACGGTGGTTTTGTCTCTGCCCTGCTCACCTTTGCGCTCGAAAACGATGTGATCGATGCTGCACTCGTGTCTGACCTTGAAGGCGATGGCACGACTTGGAAGGCAGTTCCAGCGGTCGTCACTGACCGCGCTGGCGTGCTTCGCACTTCTGGATCTCGCTACACCTACTCGGCAAACCCCATGGCCTATACGGCGGCGGTTGAGGCAGGCGCTGAGCGCATTGCCCTCGTTGGTATGGGCTGCCAGGCCTCGGCTCCTGGAGCCATGCAGGCAAGAAAAGCCGGAAAGATCGCTCGGCGGCTGTCGCTCACCATTGGTCTTTTGTGCTCAAAGACCTTTGACGACGCCATCTTCGAAGAACTGTTCGAAGCCAAATACGGCCTCACGCGGCAAATGATCAAGAAGATGAACATCAAAGGCGTCTTCCAGATCTGGACCCACGATGGCGAGTACCACGAAGTGCCACTCAAAGAGGCGCACGCCTGGACCCGTGAAGGTTGCAAGTCCTGCCCAGACTTTGCCGCCGAGCACGCGGACATCTCAACCGGCGGCATTGGCACCTTCTCGGACTGGACGCTCACCATTGTCCGCACGGAAAAAGGTCGCGACCTGCTCAACCAAATGGTTGCCGCTGGTGCGGTTGAACTGCGACCCGGAGATGATGACCCTGCTGGCTTGGCGCTCCTTCGCCGCTTGGCTGGTGTGAGTCGCAAGCGCTGGCCTGCTACTGCGGTTCCCATGCCTGGTCGTCTTCCTGCTCCAGCTCCTCCAGCAACACCGACTGCTTAGATCGTGACCAAAGCAAAGAAGTCTTCAGCGCCCCAGATGACCGTGGTGCACCTCGTTCGCCATGGGGTCACCCCGTCAACAGGAAAGGTCCTCCCTGGCCGAGCCAAGGGACTGCACCTCGCCGACGCCGGCATTGCCCAAGCAGAAAAAGCCGCACAACGCTTGGGTGAACTCCCCACGCCTCCTGTTGCCATCTACGCGTCTCCTCTTGAGCGCACCAGAGAAACGGCGAAACCTCTTGGCAAGACCCTTGGACTACCCGTCACCATTGATCGAGGGCTCCTCGAATGCGACTTTGGCGACTGGACGGGTGAGCAGCTGAGCGACCTCATGAAGTTGCCTGAATGGCAGACCGTGCAAAAGGCGCCTTCGCTCTTTCGGTTCCCAAATGGCGAGAGTTTCTTGGAGATGCAGTCACGAGCGTTCTCGACGGTCGCCAACTTGGCTCAACGCCACAAAGGTCACTCCATCGTGGCGGTGAGCCACGCTGATCCCATCAAGGCAGTTGTGGCCATGGCCGCTGGTACGCCAATTGATCAGTTCCAGCGCATTGTCATCTCGCCGTGTTCAATAACGACCCTTGCTTTCAGCGACCAAGGCGTTCTCGTCCTCAGCGTCAATGCAACTGCCAACCTGACCGAGCTCGTTCCTTCATGACTGATTTTCGATTCGATCAGCCCGACCGCTTCACCGTTGGCGTCATTGGTGAAGTTGGTCAACGTCTCTTTTTGCTCCAGATTCGAGAGGGCCGTCGCCTCATGACCCTCAAGATCGAAAAGGTCCAAGTGGCGACTCTTTCGACCTACCTCGCGCGCCTGGTCAAAGAGATGGGCCGCCCGAAGCACTTACCTGAAGACCTTGGTCTTGAGTCTGAGCTTGATGTTGATTTCACTGTTGGCGATGTCAACGTGATGGTCAACGAGCAAGAACAGCGCATTGTGTTGGAACTCGATGAGTTGACGAGCGAGAACGAGGCAGGCGATCACGTCCTGATCTCGCTCAGCCGCGAACAGGCTGCAGCGTTTGCGATCCACGCAACCCGGATTGTTGAAGGTGGGCGCCCACCTTGTCCGCTGTGTGCTCTTCCGCTTGATCCTCGTGGCCATGACTGCCCTCGGACGAATGGCCATCGAGCACCCCTTACCTAAGATGGATGAATCTCGGCTGATCGAGGTCCTCGCAGAGGGCACCCTCACGGTTCATGGACGAGTTGCTGGATCGTCAAACGCCACGCTGTTGTGCACTGTAGCCATTGGCGAAGAGTCGACCTTGGCGGTGTTCAAGCCCGAACGTGGAGAGCGGCCGCTTTGGGACTTTCCCGCTGGTCTTTGGCGACGCGAGGTTGCAGCAGCAGAGCTCAGCCGTGCGTTTCACCTCCCACTTTTGCCACTGACGACAACTCGAGATGATGAAGACTTAGGCATTGGCTCAATCGCGCAGTACATTGACCACGATCCCGAAGAGCACTACTTCGCACTGCGAGATGACGAAGCGTTGGAATCTTGGTTTCAGACCTTGGCAGCATTTGATGTCATTGCCAATAATTCAGACCGAAAAGCAGGACACATTCTTCGCGGGGAATCCGGCCTCTTCGCCATTGACCATGGCTTGTGTTTCCATGAAGAAGACAAGCTGCGAACCGTTGTCTGGGACTTCTCAGCAACGGCACTCCTAGACGAAGTCCAAACAACCTTAGAGAACTTGGCAACTCATGGACTTCCAGAAATCCTTCAGCACCTGCTCCATGAAGATGAACTCGAAGCAACCATGGCCCGCGTGACGGGTCTCAGACTCGCTGGTGAACTTCCCATTCCAAATGAAGACGGGCACTGGCCACCGTATCCATGGCCACTGATTTAAGACGAACCTTTGCCCCTTGGAAATGATCGGATTGTGCCCTTCTGGTGCGTCAATCGAGTTCAGATGCATCAACAGACCAATGAAAATGCCCCTCGCTCTTTCGAGCGAGGGGCATTTCAGACTCCATTGAGCAGTTGCTTAGCGACCCTTCAGGGCCTCAATGAGCGCTGGGACCACCTTGTTCACGTCGCCAACGATGCCGAGGTCGGCAACGGTGAAGATTGGGGCTTCTTGATCCTTGTTGATGGCAATGATGTTCTTCGAACCTTTCATGCCAACCAAATGCTGGGTCGCACCAGAGATACCGCAAGAAAGGTAGACCGTTGGCTTCACGGTCTTGCCGGTCTGGCCAACCTGGTGGCTGTAAGGAACCCAGCCAGCGTCAACGATTGCACGGGAAGCTCCAGCAGCACCGTTGAGCAACTTGGCCAAGTCGTTGATCCATGCGTAGTTCTCAGCGCTGCCGAGTCCACGTCCACCGGAGACCACAATGGCTGCTTCGTCAAGCTTCGGTCCAGTGCGCTCTTCAACGTGGCGAGCAACGATGGCTGCAGTACCGGTTGCATCGCTCGCAGGAACGGCTGCGGCAACGATGGATGCGGCTGCACCACCAGCGGATTCAGCGGCGAAGGATTTCGCACGGATGACGTAGATGCCAACGGCAGATCCGGTGAACTTGGCGTGGGCAATCTGAGTTCCACCGAAGATTGGGTGCTCGGTTGTGAGCCCACCATCGTCGTTGAGGCCAGTGATGTTGGTCAGAACCGATGCGTTCAACTTGGCGGACAAGCGACCAGCAATGTCACGCCCGTCATACGAGGTCGGGATCAATACTGCGCTTGCACCAGAGGTCTCAAGGACGCCAACAAGTGCACCAGCAACTGGCACGCCTGGGAGTGCACCACCAATGTCACCAGCGTCATACAGCGTCGTTGCGCCGTATTCACCAATGATTGCGGCTGCTGCTTGGACTCCGGGGCCCCAAGAGAGCGCTTCGACCGTGCTGGCCAAACCACGTGCAGCGGTAAGCAGTTCGAGCGAGACGGCCGTAGGGCCATTCTCGGTCAATTCAACGAGGACGAGGATCTTGTCAATCGCCATGTTCTTCATTCCTTCTTTGCGTAACGAATTCGCGGATACGTGGGTGAATCGTGAGTTAGATGAGCTTCAAGTTCTCAAGGAACGTAACGATGCGCTGTGCACCGTCACCCTCATCGACAACGATCTCTCCGGCTGAGCGCGACTCAGCGTCAACGACCTTGGTGATGGTCTGGCCCGAGCCAGCAGTGCCAAGGTCAGAGAGACCAAGGTCAGCAACGGTCACTTGGTCAACAGGCTTTGACTTGGCTGCCATGATGCCCTTAAACGAAGGGTAGCGAGGCTCAACCACGCCAGCAGTCACCGTGACCAGTGCTGGCAGCGGCGAGGTGACCTCGTCGTAACCGGACTCAGTCTGGCGGTCAACCTTGACAGTTGAGCCGTCAATGGTGACGGACTTTGCGAAGGTGATGGACGGAAGTCCAAGCAGTTCAGCGATCTGCACTGGCGTGGTGCCGGTGTAGCCGTCTGACGATTCGGTTGCGGCCAAGATGAGGTCGAACTCGGTGCGCTTGATCGCAGCAGCCAACACCTTTGCGGTGGTGAGTGCGTCGCTGCCTTTTAAGGCATCGTCAGACACGAGAATTGCCTTGGCGGCACCCATAGCCAGAGCGGTGCGAAGTCCAGAGACTTCACCGTTCGGGGCCATGGAAACCAAGGTCACTTCTCCGCTACCGGCTTTGTCGACCAATTGGAGGGCCATCTCAACGCCGTAGGCGTCGGAGTCATCCAAGATCAACTTGCCTGAGCGGTCAAGCGTGTTGGTAGAGGCCTCGAGCGATTGCGGCGCGGCCGGGTCGGGAATTTGCTTCACACAGACGACAACGTTCATGGCAAGCATCTTAGAGGGTTGACGACAGCGTCAATTCAGTTGAGGCTTGAAGCAATTGCTTTGAGGCCCAAGTCGGGACGATCAGTGATGATGCAGTCAACGCCAAGCGCACACATGGCTACAAGATCAGCTTCTGCATTGACGGTCCAAGTATTGATTTCGAGGCCAGCGTCATGGGCGGCTTTGAGTCCATCTTTGGTCACTGACCAGACAAATGGATGAATTGCGCTGAAGCCGGCAACTCGAGCTTCATCAATCAAGTTCTCAAGCACGGCCCCAACCGGAACGAGCCAACCAACCTTGGCAAGCGGGTCAAGGCTCACGACATGTTCGGCCGTTGCTTTATCAAAGCTTGAATAGATCACTCGATTTTCAGCGTGTGCATCAGCAACTGCTTGGAGGGTCGCTGCTGCAAACCCATCGGTTTCGTCATAGGCGGGATCCCTCGGATCACTTTTGAGTTCCACATTGCACTGAAGATCGCCAAGAACGTGAAGGACTTCAACGAGGGTTGGCACAAAGTCCGGTAAATCACTGACGAGAAGTTGGGCAATGGCACGCCCGTCAGCAAGGACTGGGTCGTGATGGACAACGATGACCCCATCACTCGTGCGATGCACATCGAGTTCCACTCCATCGCATCCAATCGCAACTGCTGCAGCCATGGCTTCGAGCGTGTTCTCGATGGCATCAAGGGTGCAGCCTCGGTGAGCGTAAATCGTGGTCATTTTCCCTCGCTTGTCTTTGCCATCGTCGCGCAGAAATTGGTGACTCAGTAGTAACTTGCAGAGCCCTTTGATTAGAACTAGAACACGTTCTATCGCTTGTGCGTTGTGTCACAAGAGGTGCAGTGAGACCAACAGCTCCACTCAGGAACACCTTGAGGGGGCATGAACAGGCATTCGCTTCAGGAGAACAACATGGCACTGATCTGGAACCGCTCAATTGACTGGAACGCCGAAGACTGGCGTGAGGTTGCGGCATGTCGCAATACTGAAGCCGACATGTTCTTTCCCATTGGAGCAACTGGCGTCGCCATTGACCAAATTGAGTCGGCAAAGCGTGTCTGCAATCAGTGCGATGTCCAAGCACCATGTCTTGAATTCGCGTTGGCGACCAACCAAGAATCAGGAGTGTGGGGCGGAACCTCTGAAGAAGAACGCCGCAAGATCAGAAAGCAATGGCTGGCTGCTCGTCGCCGAGCAAACGCCACTCGCTGATCAGCGGTCTTGGCTCAATGGCACGGTGAAGCGAGCAATTGTTCCGCCACCGAGGCCAGTGACGTTTCGCTGCATGTCAATCGTTCCCCCGAGTTGACTTTGCAGCAGGTCTCGAACAATTGAGAGACCAAGCGACGTTGTTGTTTGAATTGAGAAATCTTCCGGCAGACCTCGGCCATTGTCGGTAATCACCACTTCAATGCCACTTCCATCATTGGCTAAGTCAATTTGCACTTTCCCACGCAACTCTTCGTGACGAATCACCCAGTGGCCGTCAACCTCAACGGCGGCATCGGGGCGGGCAAAGGCGTGTTCAACCGCATTTTGCAACAACTCCGCTAAGGCAACGGCCAAGGGCGTTGCGATTTCCGCATCAACTTCACCAAGATCACCATTGACGATAATTTCGACTGCTTGGTCGGTGACAACCGAGTCTTGTGCCATCGCCACGAGCGACGTGATGATGTCATCAAAGGGAACCTGATCATTGGGTTCTCTCGACAACACTTCATGCACGAGGGCGATCGAGCGCACGCGTCGTTCGGCTTCTAACAATGCTGAGCGACCTTCATGACCCGTCACTCGACGAGCTTGAAGGGAAAGCAAACTTGAGATCGTCTGCAGGTTGTTCTTCACTCGGTGGTGCACTTCTCGAATGGCCGTGTCTTTCGACAGCACCAAGCGGTCAAGTCGGCGCACGTCGGTGACGTCTCGCACAAGGACAATTGCGCCAGTGACTTCCCCAGCTGCCACGAGTGGAATGGCTTGGATTAACACGGCCACTTCACTGCGTCGCCCAACTTCGGCAACGAGTGGCTCAACAACTTCAAGGGCACGACTGACGACGTCGAGATCGCTTGAGAGTTCGTCCAAATAGCGACCCTCAGGTGGCGAGAAGATCCCGAGTCGGTGGAGGGCGGTGGCGGCATTGGGTGAAGCGAACTCCAATTGGATTGCGCCATCGACCACAATGACGCCGTCGCCGACACGTGGAGAGCCTTCAACATAAACGTCTGCATCGGCGAAGGGGAACGCTCCTTCTTTCACCATGCGAGCAAGTCGGCTATAGGCGTCGGTATAGAGCTGCTCATAGAGCGACACGGTGTGCTGGAGGCCACCAGTCAGCCGAAGCACGGTGGCGATTTGGCGACCCTCGAAACTGACCGGGAACGACTCGATCCGCAGCGTCGGCGAAAACGGAGCGCTGTTCAGTTCCCAGCGCTCAGAGCGACCAGGCTGCGTTGGTTCTTGCCCGCCACGCTCCAAGGTTTGACCAACGAGGTCATGAGTGAGTCGAGTTGGGCAGTTATTGGGACGAATTTGGCCGACGACCACAAAAGCTGCCGGAGCATTCGAGCTCGGCAGTGGCACGAGCAGCAGCAAGTCAGAAAACGACAAGTCGGCCATGAGTGACCATGAGCCGAGGAAACGCTGGAGGTGATCAATTGCGTCTGGATCGAGATCGGTACGCAAATTCGCCAGTTCAGCGAGCGTTGCCACGTTTACGCCAACTTCTCAACCAACGGGACGCTTCGACCTTGTCGAGCGGTGAAGCCTTGGAGTTCAGTCACCCCAGCACTTTGGAGCACGGTGAAGAGATCTCCCGCTCGATCAGCGACGTGATCCAACTTGTGGGCATCTGAAGCTGTCGTCAAAGGAACTCCACGAGCAACGAGTCGGTCGAGCAATCCTGGTGCTGGGTAGAGCTCATTGGCTGGCTTTCGCCAACCAGCCGAGGAAACCTCAGCTGCCATCTTGGAAGACTCGGCCGCATCAGCAATCCGGTCCCACCACTCAGTTGTTGAGTTCGGTCGATATCCGGCGACTTTGACCAGATCAGGATGTGCCAAGACATCGCAGGTTTTCGTGGCTGCTAATTCTTCCAACGCTTCGGTGTAGGCATCCCAGCACTGGTCAACGTCTCTCGCCTTCCATTCAGACATCGCTAACTGGCCGTCAACATCGTCAAATTGCCAAATGCCAATCCAGTGAATAGAACCGAGCAACACGTCAAAGGGATACTGCGCAAGCAGCGCAGAGACTGCATCCATCTGTCCGCGGTAGTAGTCAACCTCCATACCAATGACTACAGGCAAACCTTGGCGCTTTGCTTCAAGACACAGCTCAACGTAGGCGTCGAGATCAGCTTGGACGTGGTGGTCAAAGTATGAAGCCATCGAGGCTTCGAGATGCGCCTCCCCCGGCGTTCCTTCCCAGAAGTTCCCAACAACATCAGTGATCTGGGTGAAACGGTGGAGGTGTTCAGTCAGGGCAATCTCAACAACACCGTTCGCTTGCGCCTTTTCACAGTACGCGGCCAACTGGTCAATGACCATTGGCGTCTCACGCTTCGAGTGCGGCCAAAGATGGAGGTGGTAGTCGAGCACGGAGCCCTACGCAGCGTTGATCAGGAGTTGCCGAAGCCGACGCGGCGGCTGGCAGTGGCAGCTCCCACTTCGACGTAAGCAATCTTCGCCACCGGCACGAGAATGGTCTTTCCGTGCTTGTCAGTGAGGGTCATGACGCCATCGCTTGCGAGGTCTTCAGTCAACTTCTCCAAAATCTCTGCTCGAGTGCGGTCCTCATCGAGTTCGATCTCAAGTTCTTTCGGCGTCTGCGAAATTCCGATACGAACGTCCACGAGTTGTCCTCCACTCTCTGCTCTGGCTGAGCACCCCCAAGTTACAGCGCTGAGGCAGACTTGAGCACATGAGACAAGACCTCGAAGCAGATCTGACTGAGCGAGGCCGACTCTGGGGGGCGACGATGGGTGGCTATGCCCCATCAGACTCGCTCAGAGTTGCCCACGCTGACTCACACGCAACGTTTGAACCCGTAGAGAACGATCGCCCTTGTCGAGAGCTCGAAGAAGTGGGTCAACTAGCCAAAGGTGCCACGGCGTCGGTTGCTGGAGGCAACCGACTGCGAGCTGAAGAACCCGACCAGTGGCGCACCTGCTTTGAGCGCGACCGGGACCGCATCCTCCATGCTTCAGCATTTCGTCGACTGGCCGGCAAGACCCAAGTCTTCGTCTACCCAGAAGACCACCAGCGCACTCGCCTCACCCATGCCTTAGAAGTTGCCCAGGTCGCCGCTGGTATTGCTCGAGCATTGTCGCTAAATGTCGTTCTGGCTGAAGCCATTGCTTTGGGTCATGACTGTGGTCACGGACCAGGTGGCCATGCCAGCGAAGATGCGCTCGACCCTTACGTCGATGGTGGATTCAACCATGCTCAATGGGGAGCAGACGTCACCTTGGCTCCACTCAACCTGTGCGTTGAAACCTTGGATGGGATTCGTAACCACTCGTGGTCACGGCCAGCACCAGGAACTCCTGAAGGAGAAGTGGTCTCGTGGGCTGACCGCATTGCCTATGTCTGTCATGACTTTGAAGACGCGGTTGAAGCTGGCATCGTGACGCCATTGCAGCTTCCCGGTCTCGTTGTTGAACGGTGCGGTGAGACTCGCTCGCACCAGATCGGCACCTTTGTCGATGCCGTTGTGCAAACAGCGCTCAAGACTGGCCACATTGGCATGGACCCAGACACAGCCGAAGCACTCGCTGCTTTTCGCCAGCACAACTACGAGCAGATCTACCTTCGAGACGCAGCCAAGGCTCAAGCCAACGCAGTCATTGAAGTCCTTCGGGCACTCGTTGAGCACTTCAGCGACACGCCAAATCTCATCCCCGACGTTGTCCAACTCGGCGGACTGAACGCTGGCGAGCCTGCAGCCGTTGCCGCAGCGGTCAACTATGTGGCCGGCATGACCGACCGATTTGCCTTCCGCTCAGCAGTGAGTTTGCTTGGTTGGGACCCGGCACGCTTGCCGAAGTCCATTACCGGCTGAAACTTCGCTACGACAGCTTCAACTCTTGGCGATACACCCGAGCTGGACCTTGAGCCACGATCTTTGTTGCGAGTT
>CANGPX010000071.1 GCA_947456095.1 Acidimicrobiaceae bacterium | reverse complement strand
CGAAACCCAACACCACGAGCCTCTAGTTCCTCAACGAGGGTAAGTAAGTGCTTCAGCGAGCGACCAAGTCGGTCAAGTCGCCAAACGACCAAGGTGTCACCGGGTCGGAGTTGCTCCAACATCTTGTCAAGTTCAGGACGTGATTCCTTGGCTCCAGAAGCAGTGTCGGTGAACACTTTGATGCAACCAGCCTTGTTGAGAGCATCGAGTTGCAGTGCTGGGTCTTGGTAAGTGGTTGAGATTCGGGCATAGCCAATGAGTGGTGAAGTGGACATGGCCGAAGTGTGCCGAAAAGGTGTCACCCGAAGTGTTGTGGCACATTGATTTTGCCCATGGGTTTTGCCCAGTGATTTGGGGTTTGGAGAGTGGTGTTCGGTGGGAGTGCAACAAACGAACATTTTTGCCTGGCGGGTCAGGCGTCTTGAAGACCCAAGACTTCCCATCCGTAGACAGCACCGTGTTGATGCACAGGGTGTGTTGTGGTTGAGAACTCCGCGATTACGCATGGCGCCAATTGATAGGTCGCCGATGACAAAGTCTCAAACGCAGCGATGGCAAGCGCCAACGGCCACTCTGGGTAGTCGTAGCCGAAGATGATAATCGCCTTACGTTCAGCGAAACCAGAGCGAAGCAACTTGTCGCAATCCGTTAGGGCACTTCGGTCCTGAGGGTATGGAGAAAGGATATGCATCAAAATGTTTGGGTTCTGTTTCCCGTTGTCACCAAGTAGCCGCAGCAACTTCACCTCTATTGCCCATTGTCCGGAGAGGACGACATCACAGTTGGCACGCTTGAAATTTGGATACGCCACTTCCCGGTCAACTTCCAATGGCGACCCAGCCTCCTGATTCGCAGTAAAGGCGAGGTCAAGCGTAAGGCTCTCAGAATGTGGACCAATGCCAGCAAGATACTGATTTCCCGTCCGACTGATTGGCGCAACAGGCTTCTTCGCATCAGCCAGCGTGATGCCGTCCGCTAGATGCTGAACGAAGTCGGAAAGAGTCACTTCAGACTGGATTTCTCTTGGAAGGAGCATGACCGACCGTACCGTGCCTTCACGGTTTGCGACATTGCTCGTAGGCTGCGCAATGTGACGTTGCCGTCCCTCTTTGACTTTGATGAGTACTTTGTCCGGGCTGACAACAAGCTTGAAGCCGTCATTCGCATCAGCAATCTGACGAATAGCGGACCGCAAGACTTGGGTTCTGGGAGCAAAGAGCGCAAGTCAGTGCTCATCAACCTCGCCCGTGGCATGGGGTTACATGTTGACGAGCAGGCCTCAAAGCCGGAACTTGGCCAGCAAATAGCAATCGAACTTGGAACACTTTGGGATGAATCCTGTTGGTCAGCCGGCCAGACCATCACACTTGAGGGCCTCAATCGCCTCCTTGAGGCTGGCTGGCGTCGCCAACAAGGCAAACCAACTAGCGAGCGTCCTCTTGATTTCAATGACGAAGCGGCTCGGATTGGCAACGTGGTTTTGTCTGCAACTCCAAGAACGATGGAGGGCAGAAAATGCATTCAAGAGATGCGTGACGCAGGCTCAACGAACTGGAGGCAGACCGAGTGGCCGGGTTGGTATTTCGAGTTCGTCGCTCGCAATGCACTAATTGCCCAGCTTGGAGGTGGGCCCATTCGCATCGGCGTGACCGAGTTTGACTATTCACTCAACAAGGTCTGGGACTTGAAGGTCCACAGTTCACGAGGCAAAGACACCGCGAAAGGTAAGCCCGGTCCAGTGAAGGACGATTGTTTGCTGAACGACAAGGTTTCAATGGAAGCCGCAATCGGAGAGCGTGGCCTTGGCCTCATCGTTCTGAGCGGCGGTCCATCATATGACCTTGACTTCCAGAGTTGGCATCTACAACTTCGGGGTAAGACGACGGAGGTTCGTCGTCTCATCAAGTCTGAGTTCACCCCAGAGCGCCTTGAACTATTTATTATCCCTGACAGTGACGCCCTCGCTCAGGCGATTGAGAAGAAGTGCATTGGTGACTTCAAGCAAGGTGTCCAACAGAGCGGACAACCTCGACCCCCCAAATTCAAGGCAAACCTGCGCCTATGCAGAGAAAATGACCTTCAGGTCTATGAGCACCAGTTCTAACTAGGCAAGCTTGAGGTCTGCGGAAGGAACTTCCAAGCCCGCGTGACCGCTTTGGTCTGCTCGGTGGTGAAAGGTTTTGTGGTCCGAGAGGACCTCATCCGGATTTGCCGGTGAACCCAAAATGGCTCGTGAGAGTTGAGCGCCAATGAGGTCAAGGTCTCTGAGTGCTTGAGCACGCAACGTGTTGTAGACAACACCAACGTTGACGGCATTGCCGAGCTGTTTATATGAAGCGGCCGATGGCTGGTCAATGAAGTCAAACCATTCAGGCAGCCCTTGAAGGCGGGCGCACTCTCGAACCGAAAGTCGTCGTTTCTGGGGGCCAAAGACCGAGGTTTGTGTGATGGCAACCATTGCCGGGACGTAGGTGGCCTTCTTCGCTCGGATACCAGATGGGCGAAAGTGCATGACCGTAGACCAGAGGTCCTTCGCATCCTGCGCCTGCCACTCCAATTTCCGTCGGCTTGGTGGGAAACCTTCGAGGTAGTCCCAGCGGGCAAGCCAATCGTCGAGCAGGGACTGGAACGCTGTGTAGAACTCAGAGTTCTTTCGGAGGAAGTTCTCCTTCCAAACGGGAGTTCCGTAAGGAATGTAGAGGCGGTCTTGAGTCACCCACTCATCAGCCCAGATGGGAAATCCAGGGAGTGGTGCTTTCCCGAGTGCCTTCTTCATGGTGACGACAAAGTCATTCCACGCTTCGACCCATCGAGTTTCGGCGTCAGAGAGTTTGAGAAGTGAACGCTCCGCCCCTGCCACCCTAGACAGCGGAAGATGTTTCTTGAGGTCCCATTGTTGAGGGTTCCAGTTGTTTTGGACTGGAGAGAAGTCAAGTTGGTCGGGCTCTACGGCTAGGCCTGAACTGCCTTTGCCAATCCGAGTGGCTGCAATCAGCACTCGTTCTCGGACCTGAGGTCGTCCTCCAAACTCTGGGCGGATGCGGTGTGGGCTCACAACCAGTGGTTCTGAACTAACCCGGTAGCCAAGCTGCCGCAAAGTAGCGATGATGACCTTCCACTCATGGGCATGGCGAGGTCCAGCAATATTCCGGACGTTCTCAAGCAACACAAGCGATGGTTGTCGGACCTCAAGCACCCTTGCGATGTTCCAAAACAGAGTCCCCCGAGCTTCATCCATTCCTTGCTGCTTGCCCGATTTGCTGAACGGCTGGCACGGGAAGCCGCCAACGAGGACGTCGTGCTCCGGAACTTGCATTGTTGTGTCATTGGCCGCGAGTGTGATATCCCCTGCGGGCTTCAATCCCCAGTTGCGTTGATATATGCGTGCTGCATCGTCATCAATCTCTGATGCATATACACACTCGCCTCCAAGAGCTCCTAGGGCAGCGTGAAAACCTCCAACGCCCGAAAATAGGTCTACGAAGGTAAACGACATGACGCCACTCTAAAGGAGAGGGGTGACATCACCGAGGAGAGGCAAAACAACACTCTGGAGAACGAATTGGAGAACGAATGCAACAACCGAGTGGCAAATTACAAATCCACGCACTTCCGAGATGCAGCATTGGCAAAGGATTTTTGGCTCCCAGGGCAGGACTCGAACCTGCAACCTAGCGATTAACAGTCGCTTGCTCTGCCAATTGAGCTACCTGGGATCGTTGGCGCTTTGAGGCTAGCAGGACTGAGCCATGCCCTTCAGCAGACCAATTCAGTCGCCGGTGAGGTAGGTCTTCAACTCTTCAATGCCGTGCTCGCGCTTCAGTCTCGCAAGTGCTCGCAGTTCTCGCTGTCGAGCCCGTTCTTTCGTAACCCCCAAGATCTTGCCGACTTCTTCGAGCGTGTGGGGGCGACTTGTCCCGAGTCCAAAGCGAAGCTTCACCACTTCACGATCTTTCACATCGAGCGATCCAAGAATGGTGTGGAGTTGGTCGTCAAGATCATCATGATCAAGACCGGCCTCAACATCAACAATTGACGAGTCGCCAATTGTGTCACCGAGGGTGAAACCGTCTTCGCTCGAAAGTGGTTGGTCAGTCGAGAGGATCTCTTGGCTGGCAACGAGGAGTTCTTCTACTCGGTCGGGATCGAGGTGTAACTCAGCTCCGAGTTCTGTCATTGATGGCTCTCGATGATGAATCTGGACGAATTCTCGCTGCACAGCTTTGATGCGGTTAATGAGTTCAACGAGGTGAACCGGGATTCGAATGGAGCGACCTTGCTCTGCCACTGCTCGAGAGAGCGATTGGCGAATCCAAAAACTGGCATAGGTCGAGAAACGAAAACCCTTGGTCGGGTCAAACTTCTCCACTGCCTTCATCAGGCCAATGTTGCCTTCTTGAATGAGGTCAAGCATGGCAATGCCATCTCTTCGGTAGCGCTTGGCAATGGAGACCACGAGGCGCAAGTTCGATTCAATGAGGCGAGCGCGTGCCTTTGACCCTCGCTTCACCGCGAAGTTGAGTGTTGACGCAACCTCGGGATCAACAATGACGCCTTCTTGAGTTGCGGCTTCGAGTGTTCTTGCTGCTTCAACGCCTTCGTGAAGTCGAGTGGAAAGCTCAATCTCTTCTTCTGCGGTCAAGAGCGGGACTCTTCCAATTTCACGCAAGTAGGCATCAGTTGCATCGCCAAGTGGCCGCTCCACCCGAAGCGGGCCATGAACCTTCTTCGCCACCGGCGGGCGACCGCGCTCGGAAGTGACTGAACGAGACACCTGAGGCTCATCGTGGTGAGCCTCATCTTCGCCATGGTCGTGGACAGAAATACCAACAGCGCCGAGAGAATCAACGAGGACCTCAAAGGCTGCCGGGCCAACTTCAACATCTTTTAATGCGTGAGCAACATCTTCAATCGTGACTTGGGCATTGCGCTCAGCAGCCTCAATCAGGGCCTCAAGTTCAATGAACGAAATTTCCTTCGTTCCAACGAGGACCCCAGTTGGAGTTTCCGTGACGGTGACGCTGTGGTCGTCACTCATGGCAAAGCTCCTTCTTGTTCTGAGATCCATTGAACGAGGGCGACTTCAGCCGCTACTGACGTTGCCGGTTCAACCAATTCTTCAAGAAGACGTCGAGTGGATGCTGCTTGTTCACTCAGTTCTGCGAACTTCTCCGGCTCTGTTCGAGCACGAGCAAGAAGGCCGTCGAGGCTTCTGAGTGCTGCAGTTCTCACGAGTTGCACAATGCACGCCTCCACAGGGTCGCCAACTTCGGTCACTTCGACCATTGGTTCGTCAACAATCAACTGTCGCAAGAGTTGGGCTTCAGCATCACCTGCTCCATCAACGGCTGCCTGCAAGCTCTCTGCTGACAGCAGAGCTTGAAAAGCTGAGCGCTGGACCGGATCAATGAACAGCGATGGCTCGAGACGCGTTCCCACTCGCTCCGGGAAGTGCACCGCAATCCGCAGTGCCTCAAGACCTGGGCGTGAGCGAGGATCGAGTCGAGCTGGTCGAGGAGCATTTGAGGGTTCTGGTTCGTTTTGCTCTCGGCGGCTTTGGGTCTTTCGGTCCTGAAGCAACTTTGCTCTGGCTTCAGGGTCCCTGCGCAGTTGTTCGAGGCGGCGACGGAGATTGTCGGCATCGAGTCCGCAGCGATCGGCAATCGACATCACGTATTGATCGCGAGCTAAATCACTTGGGTGCTCGGCCACAACCGCCAACGCTCGCTCAGCTGCTGCTGCTCGTCGCTCGGGAGCGGAAAGATCAGCACCGACAAGGACGCGGTCGACCCGAAATGCCAAAAATGGTCGCGCACTCGCAATAGCTGCAACAAGGGTTTCTGGGTCTTCTCGGGCAAGTTGTCCGGGATCGCTGCCAGCAGGCATTGCCGCCACGACGACTTCTGCGCTGTGGGTCTTTTCCCATTCATAGACCCGAGTAATCGCGTTTTGGCCTGCAGCATCAGCATCAAAGGCCAAGACAATCCGCTTTGCGAAATTGGACAATGTTTTGAAATGCTCTTCGGTCAGCGCTGTCCCACAGGTGGCAACCGCCCGAGGAATACCGGCTTGGAAGCAGCCAATCACGTCGGTGTAGCCCTCACAGACCACCACCTCATCAGCACGAACAATGTCAGCCTTGGCCCAATTAAGCGCATACAAGGTGCGGTTCTTGACGTAGATCGGGGTCTCGGTCGAGTTCTTGTATTTCGGCTCAGGGCCTCGTCGAGGATCCGGTGCTTCACCATCTCGAAGGGGCAAGATCCGCGCACCAATGGCGATGGGTTTCCCAGAAGGATCACAGATGGGAAAGGTCACCCGACTGCGAAAGAAGTCTTGTTGGCGACCGGCCCGATTAGTGAAACCTAAGCCCGCTTCTTCCATCACCTTTGCTGGGAGTTTGAGGGCGACCGAGAGTGCATCCCACTCATCTGGAGCCCAGCCAAGGCGAAATTGGCGAACGACGTCGCCGTCGTAGCCTCGACTTCGCAGATAGTCACGAGCCCGCCCGGCATCTGGGGCCGACAAGAGGCGCTGGTGGTAGAACTCAACTGCTTCTTCAACTGCCCCATAGAGCCCGGCTCGACGCTGACTTTGTCCCGCTTGGGTTGGATCTTCAGTGAGCGTTACCCCGCAGCGCTGGGCCAAGAACCGAACCGCATCGGCAAAGTCGAGGTGATCAATGGCTCGAATAAAACTGATGGCGTCACCTGAGACCCCACAACCAAAGCAGTGGTAGAAACCTTCTTCGCTGTTGACAGAAAACGACGGTGATTTTTCTTGATGAAAGGGACAAAGCCCAGTCCATCTGCGCCCGACTCTCCTGAGTGATGCCTTTTCCGAAATCAAGGCAACAAGGTCAGTACGAGACCGAACCTCTGCAATGTCTTCGGGCGAAAAAGCCATAGTGCGACGGTAGCGCGAGCGGGGGGACCTCACGGCAAAAGACGACAAAACATGAAGGTACGCTTATGTCGTGAAGAGTGATCTAGCAATTTCCGCCCATGGACTCGTGAAAGTCTTCAGTCGTGGCCAAACGGTCCGTGCCCTTGATGGATTTGATCTTGAGGTAGCGAAGGGAACCGTGACGGGTCTTCTTGGGCCAAATGGCTCAGGCAAGACCACCGCGGTTCGTATTTTGTCGACCATCCTCTCCCCTGACGCGGGAACGGCTGAGATCATGGGTCTCGACGTTGTCCGCCAGTCAGACGCTGTGCGTCGCATCATTGGACTTGCTGGACAGTACGCCACGGTTGATGAGAATCTGACCGGTCGTGAGAACATCCGCATGGTGGCACAGCTCACCCACCTGACAAAGTCCGCTGCTCGGGCAAAAGCCGACGAGTTGCTTGAGCGCTTCAAGTTGACCGAAGCTGGTGATCGCCCAGCTAAGACCTATTCCGGCGGAATGCGTCGTCGCCTTGACTTGGCTGCATCACTCGTTGCCGCGCCACCAGTGCTGTTCTTAGACGAACCAACAACTGGACTTGACCCGCAGAGCCGCAATGATCTTTGGGAAATCATTGAAGACCTGGTCGATGGTGGCACGACCGTGCTCCTCACCACGCAGTACTTAGAAGAAGCTGATCGCTTGGCTCAAGACATTGTGGTGATGGAAAAAGGACGAGTCATTGCCCAGGGCACCCCAGCTGTGCTCAAGGCACAACTCGGGACAACAGTGATTGAGGTCTCCTTTGCCAGCCATGACTTGGCCGACCGGGCAAGTTCGCTATTAACCAACCTCACGCCAAAGCCCCCAATCCGGGAAGGCTCGCTGTTGGAACTGACGGTTGAAAACGGACCAAAGGTGGCAGCAGATGTCCTTCGGACACTCGACGGAGCCGGAGTTGAACTCTTGGGGCTCGCACTTCGAGAGCCCAGCCTCGACGACGTGTTCTTGTCACTGACGGGGCATCGAACCGAAGATGAAGTCGCCGAAGCAGCGCAACCTAAGCGTCAGGGCCGAAAAGCAAAGAAGGAGTCAGCACAGTGACGATGAGTCCTGAAGTCGCCATGGAAAAACTCTCAGTGGCAGAGCGCAGCATGTGGGCATTTCGTGACATGCGAGTGGTCACCTGGCGCAACTTGATCGCGAGTTTGCGCATTCCTGAAGCCATTTTCTTCTCATCACTCCAGCCCATCATGTTCGTGCTGTTGTTCCGCTACGTCTTCGGTGGCGCGATTCCTGTTGCTGGAGTGAGCTACGTCAACTTCCTCATGCCCGGCATCTTCGTCCAAACCGTCTGCTTTGGCGCAGTGGCAACAGCTATTGGGCTCTCTGAAGATATGGCAAAGGGCCTCGTCGAGCGCTTCCGAGCACTTCCCATGGCACGGTCTGCGGTCTTGGCTGGTCGAACGACCGCTGACCTTGTCCGCAACATCTTTGTCCTGCTGATTCTGACCGTTGTTGGACTTGCCGTCGGGTTTCGCATGGTGAATGGCGTTGGCAACTTTGTCCTCGGTTGCATTGTCATGATTGTGTTTGCCTATTCACTCAGTTGGGGTTTTGCCATCATTGGACTGAAGGCTCCAAACGCTGAAACGGCCCAGCTGATGTCGTTTCCGATCCTGTTCCCCATCACCTTTGCTTCCGGTGCGTTTGCGCCAGTTGAGTCAATGCCTGGGTGGTTGCAGTGGTTTGCCATTCACCAACCTGTTGGCGTCGTCGTGGCGGCCACTCGCTCGCTCATGTGCGGTGGCCCCTACACAAACTCGAGTGCTGTTGGCTGGACCTTTGTTTGGGCTGCAGTGCTGCTCGGCGGTTTCAGCTGGTTTGCTGTTCGCAGTTACCGCAAGGTCGACTAACCAACGAGACACTGCACGACGGTGTTGGCAACGAGCCGTCCAGCAACGGTTAACACCGCACGGTCTTCTTGGCGAGCAACAAGGGGTCGCTTGGATCCAAGGTTTTGCAACTTCTCGTGATCAATCGCGTCCCATGGCACGCCATGTGCGGTGCGCAACAAAAGGGTGAGGCGCTCGAGAGCTCTCGTTGGTGCGTCGAGGACTTCTTCGCCAACGACTGGTGAAACCCCAGTTTCAATTGCTTCGATATAGCGCTCAGGACTGACGGAGTTCCAGTAGCGGCGACCACTGCTATGGCCGTGGGCTCCAGCACCAATTCCTAGGTAGTTTCCACCTGTCCAGTAGATGTCGTGATGGATGCACTGATGTTCAGGTAGAGACCAACTTGAAATCTCTTCGAAGCCATAGCCCAAACTCGTGAGGCGCCCGTTCAAGAACTCATAGCGATTTGCTTGATGGTCATCATTTGGGAAGCGTTCTGGGGTTCGGCTCAGTGGGGTTCCCGGTTCAACCGTTAATGCATAGGCCGAAACATGCGGTGGGCGAAGCCCTAAGACTTGGTCAAGGGTTGCCGAAAACTCTTTTGCGGACTCCCCCGCTGCTCCGTAGATGAGATCAAGATTCCATGACGAGAGCCCAGACTTGGCAACTGCATGACCTAAGTCTTCAATACTTTGCTGAGGGCTTGGTCGGCCAAGTTGTTGCAGCGTCCGAGCCGAGGTCGACTGCACACCAAACGATGCCCTCGTGATGCCAGCCTCGACGTAACCACTGAGCAATGCTTCGCTCACGTCATCGGGATTGCACTCAATCGAGACTTCAGCACCCGGGGCAAGACGTGCGGCCTGAACAATCGCGCCAACATGGCTTGGGCTCAAGGTTGAAGGCGTCCCTCCCCCGAGGTACAAGGTGGCAAGTGGGGAACATTCTGCTGTTTCTCGCTCCAACTGGCGCACACAGGCATCGACGTAGGCATCAACGAGGTGATCGCGATTCGTAAACGTCACAAAGGCGCAATAGTCACACCGGTAGCGACAAAACGGTATGTGCACATAAGCCCCAAGCCGCACATGTTGTTCGATCTCATTCATGACTGTGCCTCCACTTCCCTACCGTATTGCCGAAATCTGAGCCTTTGGAGATTCAAATCCCCTGAGGGGACGTTGTAACCTCATGGCGTGGCCAATCCTTCACGTCCCGACGAACACGCAACGCCAACCGATCTGCTTGAAAAGGTCACTTCTCTCTGCAAACGCCGAGGATTCATCTTTCAATCCGCTGAGATCTACGGCGGATTTCGGTCAACGTATGACTACGGCCCCTTGGGCGTGCAAATGCTTCGCAACGTCAAAGAACAGTGGTGGAAGTCAGTGGTGCAACGTCGCGATGACGTGGTTGGCCTCGACGCAGCGATTCTCAGCCCGCCGGCAATTTGGGCGGCTTCAGGACACCTCGACACCTTTACTGACCCACTCGTTGATTGCCGCAAGTGCAATGAGCGCTGGCGAGAAGACAAGATCAATGGTGTTTGCCCAAACTGCAAATCAACCGAGTTCACTGAACCTCGTGCGTTCAACCTCATGTTCAAGACCCAAGCAGGACCGGTTGAAGGAGATGGAGCGACCGCCTACCTGCGCCCAGAGACCGCCCAGGGCATGTTCACGAACTTCTCGAATGTGCTCACCACCATGCGCAAGAAGCCCCCGTTCGGCATTGCTCAAATTGGAAAATCGTTTCGCAACGAAATCACCCCAGGAAACTTTGTCTTTCGAACTCGAGAGTTCGAACAGATGGAACTTGAGTTTTTCGTGCCACCAGAAGATGCAGACCAGTGGTAT
>CANGPX010000070.1 GCA_947456095.1 Acidimicrobiaceae bacterium | reverse complement strand
CCAAACACGAAGTACGACGGCCCGGTCAAGGCGAAGTTGGCTGCGGTTCAGTTCCACTGGTATGCAACGCTTGACGACGAAATCTTGGCGCTCAAGAACGGCGACCTTGACTCAGGTGCACTCAACACGACCGACGTCACCGCTGCTCCGAAGCCTGGCAAGGCCGGAAGCCTCAAGATCTCCCTCCCCGGCTATCACGCCGTGTCGGGTGGATTCTGGGGCTACGACTACGCCTACTTGAACTTGGACAAGGCTCAGGGCACCCCATTGCTCAAGTCGCTGGCCGTTCGAAAGGCACTCGTCGCTGCAATCAACCAGGCCGGTATTGTCAAGACCATTGACAATGGCTACGGCGTGACTTCGTGCAACCCGCTGCCAGCCTTGAATGACTCGTTTGCCAAGGGCATCAAGTGCAAGTACCCATACAACCCGAAGGCAGCCAAGGGCTACCTGACCGCTGCTGGTTGGGACGCTACGCAGACTCCTGCGGTTTGTGTGAAGTCAAGTGGTTGTGGTGCTGGTATCCCGAAGGACACCCAGCTCACCCTCGGCTTCGAGTACATCACCGGTGGCGTGACTTCACCATTCGACCGCATGGTCGCAACGGAGAAGCAGCAGTGGGCCGCAGTCGGCATTGAGGTCAAGCTCAAGGCCACGACTGAGTCTGCTGTGTCCAACGACTGCTTGAGCGCTGACTACTCAAACTGGGACATCTGTGAGTACGGTGGCTGGGTCTACTCCCCAGGCGCTTACCCATCAGGTGAGCAAATCCTGCTGACTGGCGCTGCTGGTAACTCGGGTAACTACTCCGACGACACCATGGATGCCAAGATTCTCGCGACGACCAACTCGAACGTCTCGCTCGCTGGTTACGGCCAATACGCCGCCGACCAGGTGCCAGTTCTGTTCCAGCCTTCGTCGCTTGGCGTCTCGGCAGTGAGCAACAAGTTGAAGGGCGTTCTCGCCCCGAACCCGCTGTCGGACTACATGCCGGAGTACATCTCCAAGTAGTTCTGCTCGGGAGTAATTCCCGCAGTTGACAGAGTAAAGAACCCCCGCCTTCGGGCGGGGGTTCTTTGCATTTTCCGGGGACGTTTCTGTTCCAAAGAAAGGGGGTGAAATGGTAGGCTTCACATATGGTTGCCTACCTTTTCCGGCGAATTTGGCAGGGCATCATCGTGCTCTTCGGTGTATCCATTGTCACCTTCGCACTTCCGTCATTATTTTCCGGTTCGGTTGCGCGAATGGTCCTCGGGCAAAAAGCAACTCCTCGAGCTGTTGCGGCGTTTGACCACCAATACGGCTACGACCAGCCGATCTTGGTGCAGTACTGGCATTACATGGTCAATCTCTTCCACGGAAACTTCGGCATCTCGATGTCGCGAGAAGACTTTGGGGCTTCCGTTGCCTCCCAAATCAACGAGCACATTTGGCGAACTCTTTGGCTCAGTCTTATTTCACTCGTTCTCGCCCTCATTATTGCCGTGCCACTTGGGCTCTACCAGGCAATTAAGCGCAACTCGAAGTTTGACTACTCAGTGACTGCTGCCGTGTTCATCATCTACTCGGCTCCAGTATTCCTGCTCGCCATCTTTCTCATCTCGATCTTCTCGTTCTGGCTGCACTGGCTCCCACCGCTCGTCCCTGAATCAGCATTAGAAGCAACCGGAGTCTTCGGGCCGCTGTTGTATATGTTTGCTCACCCCACCGGAGTGTTGCTCCCCATCATGGTGGTGACCGGTGGTTCCATTGGTTACTTCAGCCGGTATATGCGCGGTTCAGTACTTGACACCTTGGTTCAGGACTACATCAGAACCGCCAAGGCAAAAGGTGCGAGTGGTCGACGACTCTTGTTCAAGCACGCCTTCCGCAATGCCATTATCCCAATCGTCACCATTCTCGGTCTGATTCTGCCGGGCCTATTTGGTGGAGCACTGTTCATTGAGACCATCTTCAACTACCCAGGCATGGGCTTGCTCACCGTGCAAGCAACGAGAGTGCAGGACTTGCCCGTCATCATGGCGGCGACGCTGATCATTGCAGTAACGACCGTCATTGGAAACTTCCTTTCCGATCTCGGTATTGCAATCCTTGACCCGCGCATCCGACTCACCGGAAAGAGGTAGCTGTGAGCCACATGAACAATGATGGTGGCGACAACTTCGTCGGCCGCTACGACCCAGCAACGGCAACGCAGAACTTCGTTGCTGACATGAATGCTGGCTTAGCCCATGACATGCTTGCCGACTCAGAAGCGCCACAGCACGGAGTACTTCCCTCTGGAGGTGAAGTCGCCGGTACTGGAAACCTCTTTGTCCAGATGGTCCGAGTCTTCCGCCAGAACAAAGTTGCCCTGTTCTGCGTCGGACTTTTGGTCTTCATTGTGCTGTTCTGCTTTGTTGGTCCGTATTTGTATTCAACCAACCAAACCGACCTCACAGCATTCTTGGGTGATACCTGCTCGGCCGCTCCCTCATGGAAGCACCCACTAGGAACTGATGCGAGTTGCTTCGACATGCTTGGTCGCATGATGATTGGTGGCCAAGCCTCGCTTACCGTTGGCTTCTTGGCGGCAATGCTGGCTGTTGGTGTTGGCGTCGTCTACGGCGTGATTGCTGGATACCGTGGTGGGGCTCTTGACGCTGTCATGATGCGATTCATCGACGTGATGCTGTCAATCCCCGGCTTATTTCTCATCCTGGCCGTGACCACGATCTTTGGTCGAAACCGAACCCTCATGATCTTGGTTATTGGTTTGCTTGGCTGGTTCGGAACTTCTCGTCTCCTGCGAGCAGAAGCGCTCACCCTTCGAGAGCGCGAATTTGCCCAAGCTGTCCGCTCAATGGGCGGTGGGTCACGCCGAATTGTTCAGCACCACATCATTCCGAACTCAATTTCCACCATTGCAACAGTTGCAACCTTTGCCATTGGCGACGCCATCTTTGCTTTGGCTGGTCTTGGTTTCTTAGGGATTGGACTCATGCTTCCTGACACCGACTGGGGTTCAATGCTGAACGCCTCGACTGACGCCATTTTCCTTGGCTACTGGTGGCAGGTCTATCCCGTCGCCATCTTGTTCTTGGCGCTCATCATCTCGTTTAACTACATTGGCGACGCACTCCGTGACGCCTTTGAGGTTCGACTTCGCGAGCGTTGATCAACGAAGACGAACAGAAAAAATCCCCCGGGCGCTTGCCCGGGGGATTTTTCATTCATGAACTTCTTCAAGGTTTCTTCTCACGAGAAGATCTCAGAAGCGCTCAGACCTACTTCGCTACAGCGCTCGACGTAAGGGTTACCACGGAGCGAAGTGGGTAGTGGCAAGCAACGAGGTGGCCATCTGCGACGTTTTCCATCTTTGGCTCTTCATTGGCACAACGCTCCGTCGCAGCTGGGCAACGGGTCCGGAAACGACATCCAGATGGTGGGTTCGCAGCACTTGGGAGCTCGCCGTAAACTTGGCGCCCTCGCCGAGCTCGTGATTCGGCCACATCGGGAACTGGGACGGCATCTAAGAGTCCTTGGGTGTAGTGATGCGCTGGGTGCGAAAGCACGGCGTTCGCTGGTCCAATTTCGACGACTTTGCCCAAGTACATCACCATGATTCGGTCAGACACGTACTGAACGACCGCCAAGTCATGACTAATCAAGATGTACGACAGGTTGCGTTCGGCTTGGAGGTCCTGCATCAGGTTCAAGATCTGGGCCTGAATCGACACGTCAAGGGCTGAAACTGGTTCGTCAGCAATCACGAGTTTCGGTTGCAGGGCCAAGGCTCGGGCAAGTCCAATGCGCTGACGCTGACCACCGGAGAACTCATGTGGATAGCGATTTGCCGCCGTTCGCGAAAGACCAACTTCTTCTAAGAGGTCCCCCACTCTGATCTTTCGTTCAGCCGTGGATTCCCCTTTGTGGATGGCGAGTGGCTCGCCAATGATGGCGTCGACACGCTTTCTTGGGTCGAGCGAGGCGTAGGGGTCCTGGAACATCATCTGGCGGATGCGCGCCTGTTGACGTTTTGCTTCCATCCCTTTCAGCGATTGGTCAACGTCCGGGAACACCACAGAGCCTGAGGTGAGATCTTCAATCCCAACGAGCATTCGACCAATGGTCGTCTTGCCGCAACCCGATTCACCGACGATCCCAAGGGTCTCTCCAACACCAACGGAGAACGAAACATCAGCAACGGCACTGACCTTGCCAACACTTCGACGAAACAGCCCATTGCCGCGAATGGGGAAGTCTTTTACGAGGTTCGACACGGTCACAATCGGCGCATGCCCTTCAACCACGTTGGTCCGACGGGATTCGCCGAGTTGCACTGATGTTGGCGTGGGTTTGCCATCAACTGGATGGAAGCACGCAAACAAATGCCCCTCTTCGACACCTTGTTCGAGCTCTGGGGCCTTGGCCGTGCATTCTTGCGCAGCAAAAGAACACCTCGGAGCAAAGCGGCAACCAATGATTTCCTTTGAGAGGTCTGGTGGCAGACCAGGAATCGACATGAGCCGAGTAGCTTGCTCGCCACGGGCGACCAAGTTGGGAACTGAAGCAAGAAGCGCTTGAGTGTAGGGGTGGCGCATCTTGGAGAACAAGGTTGCGGTTTCTGCCTCTTCAGCGATTTGGCCGGCGTACATCACCGCAACACGATCGGCGCGACCAGCAATGACGCCCATATCGTGGGTGATGAGAATGGTGGCCATACCGAGGCGTTCACGGAGCGAATCCAAAATATCGAGGATTTGCGCTTGAATCGTGACGTCAAGAGCCGTTGTTGGCTCATCAGCAATGAGAATCTTGGGCTCACACACGAGGCCCATTGCAATCATCACGCGCTGGCGAAGTCCACCAGAGAGTTCGTGGGGGTACTGATTGAGGCGCTCTGCAGGGTTGGGCATTTCCACCATGGTGAGTACTTCAATGGCTCGGGCATAGCCTTCGGCCTTTGACGCCCCTCGGTGAATCCGAAAACCTTCGGCGATCTGGTCGCCAATGCGCATCACTGGATTGAGCGAGGTCATGGGGTCTTGGGGAATGAGGGCAATGCCGTTTCCGCGCACCCCCTCCATTTCTTTTTCCGACAATGACGCGAGGTCCACGCCATCAAACAGAATCTCTCCACCAGCCACCTTGCCGTTGGCTGGGAGGAGGCGCATGATTGACAGACCGGTTGTTGTCTTGCCGCATCCTGATTCACCAACAATGCCGAGACATTCGCCTTCGTTGAGTTGGAATGACACACCGTCGACTGCAGCGACAGCGGTTTCGCGCATTGCAAACTCTGTCCGCAGGCTGTTGACTTGAAGTAAGGCCATACTCAATCCTACCCCTTAGGGGCCTCGTTTCGATGCTCTCGACCATCAGCGAAAGACCAACTTGTCCGGTGGATTGAACTGAGGCCAAACCGGTCAAGTCCAGCCACATGACTCGTGGAGTGATAGCCCTTGTTTCCGCAGAAGTCATAGCCGGGCAGGACCAAGTCGTAGTCCGCCATGAGTTGATCTCGAGCAACTTTTGCCAAAATCGACGCCGCCGCTACCGATCCACACCGCAGATCAGCTTTCACTTCGTTGCGCACGCGTAACGAGCCAAGTTCTGAACGAGCCAAGAGATTGATTGGACCATCCAAGAGCACGACGTCGGGGAGGGCCTTGAGCCCCAAGATGGCTCGAACAGCAGCAAGGCCAAGTGCCTTGGTCATGCCAAATTCATCACATTCCGCTGGACTCGCCGCACCGAGAGCAAAATCAACTGCCCAGTTTTCAATGGCTGGAACGAGAGAAATTCGCTTTTTCGGAGCAACGAGTTTTGAGTCGCGCACACCCGCTGGGGGTGCTGGAGTTTGAGCGGTCACCACGACGACCCCCATCATGACTGGGCCGGCCCATGCGCCTCGTCCCACTTCATCAAGGCCAGCAACGGTTCTCGCCCCGCCAGTGAAGAGTTCGTGCTCGATGTCAAGGGTTGGGGTGTTGTTAGCCTTTGAGGTCACGTCGACGCACCTTTCCAAGCTCAGTGCGAGGAAACTCATCAACAATGACGTAGCGCTTTGGGCGTGCAGCGGGTCGCAGGTTCTGTCGAGCGAAATCCTCGACGTCATTGAGATCAAGATCTGGTTTGGTGGCGACAATGAAGGCAACAACTTCTTCGCCCCACTTTGCTGACGGCCTTCCAGCTACAGCAACTTCAGAGATTCCATGGAACTGAACAAGGACCTGTTCAACTTCGGCAGGAAACACATTGACGCCTCCGGTAATGATGAGGTCACTTCGCCGACCAGCAATGCGAACACTCTTTCCCTCTCGCTCGACGAGATCGCCGGTGGCAAAAAAGCCATGTTGGTCAACAGGGAGTTCCATTTCTGATGGCAGAACAAAGCCTGGGGAAGCGGCCGGCGTTTTGACCAAGAGTTGCCCATCTTCATCAATGTTGATTTCCACCCCAGCAAAGGGCTCCCCCACCCAACCAATCCGTCGCTGCTCGTGAAGCGATTGCGTGAGCGTCAACAACGTTTCGGTCATGCCGTAGCGCTCAAGTAAGGACACCTCTGCTGCGGCAAGTTTCGCGGCAAGTGTTGGATCGAGCGGAGCCGAACCAGAAACGCAGAGTCGCAGGTGCGATAACGCGCCTTCACGACCCTCTTCGACGAGTCGGTGATACATCGTTGGCACGCCAAAGAACATTGTTGCCCCCGTCAATGCTGCTTGGGCAATCTGAGGCGGATCAAAGGACTGAAACATTCGGATGCGAGCTCCGGTGAGCAGACTCCCAATCAGTCCAATGATGAGACCGTGCACGTGGGTCAAAGGAAGCGCCAAGATCAACTCGTCGTCGCTCCTCCAGTCCCAAGCCTCGGCCACCATGGCGCAACCAGCGAGAACTGAAGCATGTGTGTGGCGCACAGCCTTCGGTGCTCCCGTTGAACCAGACGTCATGACGAGCAGTACGTCGCCTCGATCGTGATGGATGCGGCCACTGCCACGAGTTTCAAGCTTTGAGTTCCGAAGGCAAAATCGAGCCTCGAGAGCTTCAGCGAGTGATGCTTGGGCGTCTTGTGTTTCGCCAGCGCGAACTGGCACCACCGTTGCGCCACACGACCAAAGCGCGAGCAAGATCACCACATGGTCGACATTTGGCACCATCTCGAGGAGCACCCGGTCTCCTGAAGTGATTCCCACTAAGGCGAACTCCTGCGTTTTGTTGTCGACCGCAGCAATCAAGTTGCCATACGAAACAAGTTCGGCTCCCGTTGGACCGACAAACGCAGTGGACTTCGGAGTTGCCGTCGCCCACTGGCGAATTGTTGCAACAACCGTGACAGATGCCTCCACTTGCCAAATCGTACTTGCCACCTTGCACGCCACGCGTAATGTCTTTGCATGGCTGAACCTCAAATCATTGCCGTCGTACCGCACACCCACTGGGATCGTGAATGGTACGAGCCCTACCAAGTCTTCCGATTCAAGTTGGTTGAACTTCTCGACCGGCTGCTCCCCTTGATGGAACAAGACCCGAGCTATAAGCGATTCCTCCTCGACGGACAGATGGCCGTTGTTGACGACTACTTAGAGGTTCGACCCGAAAATGAAGCCAGACTTCGTTCGCTTGCAACCTCGGGCCGGCTCACGATGGGTCCTTGGTACATCTTGATGGACGAGTTCTTGGTCTCTGCTGAAACCATTGTTCGAAACCTGCAACTTGGCATCGACAGAGGAGCTCGTTTTGGCGGAGTGGCCGAAGTTGGTTATCTCCCTGACATGTTTGGCCACATTGCCCAGATGCCCCAGATCCTTCGCCAAGCTGAATTTCATGACACCGTGCTGTGGCGAGGAGTGCCAAGTGCGATCACGAAAGATGGGTTCAACTGGGTTGCACCCGACGGTTCAGTGGTTCGAGCTGAGTACATGCCGGTTGGATATGGCAATGGTGCAAATCTTCCAAAGACTTCTGCTGCGCTCATCCAACGCGCGAAAGATCACCTCGAGGAAATCGGCAGTTTTGTCCAAGGAACCATGTTGTGGATGAATGGGTCAGATCACCTCATGCCTCAAGAACACCTCGGCCAAGTGTTAGGGGAAGCAAACGAAACTCAAGACGACTTCACTTTCGTCATCACCTCACTTGCTGAGTATCTAAAAGAGGTGCCTCGAGAGGGCCTTGAGACCTGGCAAGGCGAGATGCGCTCCGGGGCACGGTCAAACGTCCTCATGGGCGTGACGTCGAATCGAGTCGACGTCAAACTCGCAGCAGCACGTACCGAACATCTCCTCGAGCGCCGGGCAGAACCGCTTGCAGCATTATTTGCACCAAGTCACACTTGGCCAAAAGAACTCTTCGACCTCGCCTGGCTTGAAGTCATTCGCAACAGCGCCCATGACTCCATTTGCGCTTGCAGCGTTGATGAAGTGGTGAACGCCGTGCTTCACCGCTTCAGTGAGGCATCGAGCATTGCCAAATCCATCAGCGACCAAACGATCTACAACTTCACGGCGTCGCTCAGTGAGCCCGGTGACTACGTCATCAACACCTCACAATTTCAGCGCAGTGGTGTGGCAGAGCTCCTCGTGACCGGTGATGATCTCGATGAAGGGGCCATGCAAGTCCTCTCAGAGTCGACGCGATACCCCGCGAACATGGAAGTCGATGGCGAAACCCTTCGGACCATTGTTGGCCTCTTGAATGGTCCTCGGATTTCTGATGATGTGTGGATCAGAAGTGCCTTTGCTACCGACATTGATGAGAACACGATTGCGCTCGAGATCTCGATTGGTCCAACCCAAGTTGTTGGCGTAGAACTTGAAGAGTTGCGTCGAGACCTTGCCTCGCGCATCGCTGCGAATCCCAACTTGCGGGCACAGATCGCCATTGATCAACCACGGATCCGTCGAGTGGCAACAACCATTGCAGCTGTTCCCGGCTACAGCTGGGCTCCCCTCACGCCCATTGCTCCAACCAATGCTGTGCTCGTAGAGGCTCGCGAGATCAATGGACAGCAGACCTGGTCAATGAGCAACGGTCTCGTCGACCTCGTTGTTGACCCGAGCAATGGCACGTTCTCGCTGAACGGCACTCCTGGCTACAACAAGTTGGTCGATGGCGGAGACCTTGGTGACTCCTACAACTACTCACCACCGGCGACCGATTCATTCGTTGATCATCCAACGTCGGTCATCATCACGGCAATCGAACGTGGGCCAATTCGAGGAAGCCTCACGATTGCCGCAACCTATGAACTGCCCACCCACATCGACCCCATGCGCCAAAGGCGGACCGGGTCAGTTTTCACCACCGTGACAACAACGCTTACCCTCATTGCTGACTCGCCGGCGGTTTCGGTTGAGGTGAGCTTTGTGAACCCCGCTCGTGATCACCGCCTGAGGATCCACCTGCCGTTGCCAACGCCAGCTGCGAACTCGGTTGCAGAGTGCGCCTTTGGCACAGTGAGTCGTGGACTCACCGCCGAAGGTCGCCCCGAAGAACTCGGGCTTGCCACTTTCCCCTCTCGGAGATTCGTCATGGCCGGTGGACTCACCGTTGTCCATGAAGGTCTCAATGAATACGAGCTCATTGATCTGAGTGAGAGCGGCGAAACCGCAACAACGCTTGCGCTGACCCTTGTTCGGTCAACGGGAATGCTCTCTCGACTAGGAATGACCTTTCGCCCGTTTCCTGCTGGTCCACTCACCCCGGTTGAAGGCCTGCAGATGGTGGGGTCTCCCGTAACGGCTCGTTATGTCCTTGGGCTCGAACTTGACCCATGGGACCTCGCCGATCGAGTCTTTTCTCCACTCGAGGTCGTGAAGGCTGAAGGCGGAGGACCCCGACCAGTTTCTGGCACACAGCTCGAAGTGAGCGGAGCGATCGTGTCCTCCATTCAACGAGTATCGGGTGAACTTGAAGTTCGACTCTTCAATCCAACAAACACCGCAACCACTGTTTCTTTGGGTGACACTCAAGGCTTTGAGGTCAACCTGCGCGGTGCTCCCGGAGCAGCATTTGCCGGTCACGTGCAACTCCCCCCTCATCGCTTCGCCACGCTGCGGATGACTTCTCAGGATGCAACTCATTCAAACTGAAAAAGAGCACCTCGTCCGAGCCGCTGCAGTTCTCGTGCCAGTGAAAGCTTTTGCTGACGCGAAGGGTCGCCTTGCACCCGTACTGAGTGAAGCGCAGCGCGTCAGGTTGATGCAGAACTTGACCGCCAGGGTGATTGCCGCTGCACATCCCTATGACGTGGCTGTGGTGTGCGACGACGATGAGGTTGCCAAGTGGGCGCGTGACCTTGGGGCTCTGGTGATCTGGACGCCAACACGCGGCCTCAATGGAGCGGTCAGAGACGGCGTCGATGCGTTGGCAGAACTCGGTTATGAAAACGTGATCATCGCCCATGGCGATCTTGTTGCCCCACAGGGACTCTCAGATCTCTTGAGCGAAGCTGCCGTCGTCATTGTTCCTGATGTTCGCCAGGACGGAACCAATGTGCTCATCGTGCCAACTGCGGTCGAGTTCACCTTCTCCTACGGACCACAGTCATTTGCTGCACACCTTCGCGAAGCAAAACATCGTGACCTTTCGGTTGAGGTCATTGCAGCAAGTCCATTGCAGTACGACGTTGACGAACCAAGTGATCTTGCTGGGCTCGATCTCGCAGCACTGTTGAAATAAGTCGGGACGCGACTCGAGGCGGGGCAAGCCCCGCCTCGAGTTCAACTTCAGTGAACAAATTGCTCAGCGCTTTGCTGCGGCCTTCTTTGCAGGAGCCTTCTTGGCAACTGCCTTCTTGGCTGGAGCCTTCTTGGCAACTGCCTTCTTGGCTGGAGCCTTCTTGGCAACTGCCTTCTTGGCTGGAGCCTTCTTGGCAACTGCCTTCTTGGCTGGAGCCT
>CANGPX010000069.1 GCA_947456095.1 Acidimicrobiaceae bacterium | reverse complement strand
TGAACAACACGTCATCAACGAGGACCACAACTTTTCCGTCCAAGTCAACTGGAATGTCAGTTGCCGCTTCAGGCACGACGGGTCGCAGCGCCAAGTCATCGCGGTAAAAGGCAACATCGAGTGCGCCGCGAGCAATTGGGTGGTTGACAATGCGCTCAAGCTGATCGCCTAAGTGTGTTGCCGGCTCAATACCGCCGCTTTGCAGGCCAATGACGACAAGGTCATTTGCTGAGCCATGTCGCTCAATGATTTCGTGCGCCATGCGAGTGAGTGCTCGTCGCACATCATCGGCGCTAGCAATTTCAGCGCCACTTGCCTCACCGCGACGCGTCTGCGCGGAAGTCTGGTCTGGTTGCGTCACTTCGTCTCCTCACCGTACGGGCCTCACAGGACTCGCTTCACGGCACTTGCAACCTACCACCACCGCTCAACTTCCAAGCGAGGTTGTTAGGCGCGCACTTGGCGGGCAATCGTCGACAAGATGCCGTTGACGAATCGGCCCGAATCATCAGTGGAAAAGGTCTTGGCCAGCTCCACTGCCTCATCGAGTACTACTGCGACCGGTGGCTCTTGGCCGGCCAAGAGTTCACACGTTGCGAGCTGGAGAACCAAGCGATCAAGCACGGCCATGCGCTCAACTGTCCAACCAACAGCAGCTTCGCTGATCAGCCCTAGTGCTTGGTCGCCAAATTCATCGACTTGGGAGAGCAACTGGCACGTGAACGGATCAGGTCGAACGGGGATCTGGTCAAGCACACTCAGCGCACTGAGGCCCTTGGCATTGGCTTCATAGAGCAGTCCAAGTGCTCGTTCTCGTGAACTCGACCGATCGCGGAGATCTTCCACCCGTTCCTCAGGCTCGAGTCAAGTACTCGCCGGAGCGAGTATCAACCTTGATGACGTCACCAGGGTTCACAAACAGCGGGACTTGGGTCACCAGGCCCGTTTCAAGCGTTGCTGGCTTTTTCGCGCCCGAGACTCGGTCGCCTTGAATGCCGGGTTCGGTTTCGGTGATCTTCAGTTCAACTGCAGCAGGGAGGTCAACGCCAACAATTTCAGTTCCATACATCTGCATGACTGCTGATGCGCCTTCGAGCAGGTAGTTCGTGGCGTCGCCCAAATTCGCTTCGGTGACGTTCATCTGGTCGTAGGTGACTTGGTCCATGAACACGTAATCAGCGCCGTCACGGTAGAGGAACTGCATCTCTCGCTTATCAATAATGGCTTGTTCTAACTTCTCGTCTGCTCGGTAGGTCCGCTCAATGACCGCTCCCGTGCGCAAGTTGCGCAGCTTGGTTCGCACAAAGGCGCCGCCCTTGCCGGGCTTGACGTGTTGGAATTCAATCACGCTGCACAGGCCTTCAGACAGGTTCAGGGTGATGCCGTTTTTGAGATCGTTGGTCGAAATCGCCATAAAGGTTCCTTGACTTGGCGCGGCAAGGCCGCTGGGGTTGAGCAGTCGTGTGAAAACACCGACCAGTCAACTCTACCCTTCGCCGCTAGGGCGTCTGAGTGATTCCAAGCAGGTTTGCCGCTGCGGTGACGCCGAGTTCATAGGACAGTCCGCCGAATCCAGCAATTGACCCATGAGCAACTGGAGCGAGGACTGAAGTATGCCGAAATGGCTCTCGAGCTGCAGGGTTCGACAGATGCACTTCCACAATGATGCCCTCAAAGGCGCTCAAAGCATCATGCAGTGCCCATGAGGTGTGGGTGAACGCACCGGCATTGATGATGATGGCGTCATCAACACCACGAGCACCATGGATGGCATCAATCAGCACGCCTTCATGATTTGACTGCAGATGGTGCAAGGTTGCGCCAAAGCGCTGCGCCGCACTTGTCGCTCGAGCGACGTGGGTCTCAAGCGTTGCGGTGCCATAGATCTCAGGCTCTCTCGTCCCGAGCAGATTCAGATTTGGACCCGACAACAACAACATCGACGTCATGGCTTTGCTCCCATCTTCTCGAGACTAGATCGAACGACCAAAGCATCGAGGTTCTTCACCACTTCAATGCCCGCTTCACCATCCAAGATGAAGGTCAGATCATGATCGGCTTTTTTGTCCCGGCCCATGAAGTCAACGAGTTCTGCTGCTGATAATCCTTCGGGCAATCTGCCGTCCAAATCCAAGTCGCCGAGAATCATTCGGTGTTCATGGACCCGATCTTCACCAATTCGACCAAGGTCGAACGCGAGGTGCGCGGCAAAAAGCAGTCCAATGGCAACAGCTTCACCATGGCGAAGATCGAGAGCCGTCTCGCCTCGCTCCAAGTCAAGGGTTTCAAGCGCATGGGCCAAGGTGTGGCCGTAGTTGAGGAGTGCTCGTCGCCCATGTTCTTTCTCATCGCTGACGACCACCATGGCTTTATCGGCAACGCAGGCAGCGACTTGGTCATGCAGATCAAGTTCAAGCAGGTCTCTGCCCCCTTGCCCGCGAAGCAGGACATACTTGGCAATTTCTCCCCGTCCACAAGCCCATTCTCGTGGGGGCAAGGTCGACAACACTTCGGTGTCGCACAACACGGCACTTGGTTGCCAAAACGCTCCAACGAGGTTCTTGCCTTCAGCCAAATTGACTGCAGTCTTGCCACCAACTGCAGCATCGACTTGTGCGAGCAAACTCGTTGCCACCGAGATGTAGCGAATGCCGCGGTGGTAGATCGCGGCAACAAATCCAGCAATGTCGGTCACGATCCCGCCGCCGACGCCAACGACCATGTCGTTGCGGGAAAATCCTGCCGTCACGAGTTGGCGGCACAGTGATTCAATCGTTGCCAGCGACTTGTCACCTTCGCCACCGGAGATGGTCAAGATGACCTGCTCGCAACCGCTGTCAAGTCCTTCCAGCCAGCCGGCGCCCACGATATTGGCTTCGGTGATGATGGCGACCTTCTTCGGTGGACTGTGCATCTCGCCCACGACCTGGCCGAGCAGATGCCTGGCGCCGTGGCCAACAATCACGTCATAAGGATTGTCATCAAGTGCGACAGGAATGGTCAGCACAACGCCTCCAGTTGGCTCATGAGTTGCGCCACAATGGCGGAAACTGATTGGTCGTCAACGGCAATGGTCAAGGTTGCCACTTCTGCATACTTGCGGTCACGTCGCTCAAGCAGGGTCGTCAAGGTGCCAACAACATCGTCACCAAGCAGCGGTCGACCCTTGCCGGTGCCAACTCGATCAGCGAGGGTCTGAACGCTGGCGGTCAGCCACACGCAACAGTGCTGGCGAAGCAAACTTGCTGCCGGACCATCGACCACCCCACCGCCAGTTGCGAGCACGATGGGGTCGCTGCGTGACAGGGCACCAGCTAACGCGTCCGCCTCATGCAGGCGAAACCCGTGTTCGCCCTCGCTGGCAAAGATTTCCGGGATTGTTTTGGAAGCCACAGCTTCAATTTCGTCGTCCAAGTCGACGAAGGAGCACGTCAACGTTGCCGCAAGCTTCTTGCCAACCGTCGACTTCCCCACACCCATCATGCCAATGAGCACGATGTGTCGGGGCGCCGTGGTGGTCACGCCGTTGGGCCTGAGACCGTTTCGCCGAGGTGGGCGACGTAGGACTCGTGATTGCGAGTGAACTCTGCCACCGAGTCGCCACCAAACTTGCGCTGCGCTTCGCTGGCCAACACGAGTGCGGTCATCGCTTCAGCCACAACGCCCATGGCCGGCACAGCGGTGACATCGGTGCGCTCTTTGAACGACACGGTTGCTTCTTTGCTCGCCACGTCAACCGTTGCCAGCACTGGTTTGTTGAGTGAAGCAAGCGGCTTCATATAGAGCCGAGCAACGAGCAGTGCACCTGAGGTCATTCCGCCTTCAATGCCTCCGGCTCGAGCGGTTTCACGCACATATCCGCCTGCAGTGACTGCTTCGCCTGAGTCGAACGTAATGGCATCGTGGGCATCTGAGCCACGGCGTGCAGCAACATTGATGCCTTCGCCAAGTTCGACCGCCTTGATGGCTTGGATGGACATCAGCGCCTGAGCAAGAAGCCCATCGATCTTTCGGTCCCAGTGCACGTGGCTGCCAAGACCAACAGGAACGTTGTAGGCGAGCACTTCAGCCACTCCACCAAGAGAGTCGCCAGCTTTCGCCGCTGCCTTGATCGCAGCGATCATCGCTGCTTCATCTGCTTCATGAAAGCAACGAACTTCAGAAGCATCAATGGCGTCGAGATCGCTTGGCAGTGGTCGCGAGTCACTCGAGGCAATCACGTCACCCAGGCCAACCACATGGCTCAGTACGTCAACGCCAATGGTCTTGAGCAGCGCTTTGGCCAGTACCCCAGCGACCACTCGTGCTGCAGTCTCTCGAGCAGAAGCACGTTCAAGCACGTCACGAGCGTCATCAAATCCGTATTTCTGCATGCCAGCAAGGTCAGCGTGACCAGGTCGAGGAGCAGTGAGCTGCTTTGACGGCAGACCTGGTGCGGGGTTCATCTCTTCAACCCACTTCGGCCACTCGGTGTTGGCAATTTCAACTGACACTGGGCCGCCGAGTGTTCGACCGTGGCGAACGCCACCGAGAATTCTCAGCTGGTCGACTTCAAAGCGCATGCGTGGACCGCGCCCATAACCAAGACGGCGACGGCCAAGGTCTCGCTGGAAGTCTTCTTCGGTAATGCGAAGTCCTGCGGGCAGTCCTTCAACAATCACCGACAGCGCTTGACCGTGAGATTCACCTGCAGTTAAGAACCGGAGCACGCTTCTAACCTAGTCGCCCACACCATGGCTCCAAGAAGCCAAAAGCGCTGTTTAGTAGTAGGGCTTGTCGCCTGAGCCGTGGTCAGTGACGTCAATCAAGTCGCCAAGGTCAGGGATCTCTGCGCGAAGCATCGTTTCAATGCCTTCGCTCAAGGTCATCCGACTCATGGCGCAACCTTGGCAGCCACCTGAGAGGCGAACGTAGGCATGCTTGCCAATTTCATCAACCGCCACGAGGTCGCAACGTCCACCGTGACTAGCAATCGAAGGGTTCACTGCCGCTTCAAGCAGGTCAGTAATGCGACGACCAAGCACACCATTGATGCCTTGCGACAACACTTCAGCTGGAATCTGCGCTCCAAGTTCTGGTCCAGGACGGTTTGGGTTCACAATGACGAGGCCGCCTTCGCCTTCTTGTGAGAATTCCAACTTTGCGCCGGTGAGTCGGGGAACTGAGCGTGCCGGCACGACCGTCGTCAGACCATCAAGGGTCCACACCGCGTCATCGTCTCCTGCATCGGTGCGGGACTGGAAGTAGAGGTCATAGACAAAGTTTCCCTCTTCAATGGCACGCACTTCGAGCCACAGTGCCATCGACTGTGGGTCGGGCTCGGCCGAAAGGGCGTCAATCACGATTTGGCGGGCCTCATCGGTAATGGAGATCACCGGCTCGGTGACATTGCGGTCGGCTGTGGCCTCAAGTGACGTAGTCATGACCAAAGTCTAGGGGTTCGGTGTTGTGCGAGTGCGGCACAGCACTTTGGCTCGAAGTGGCAATTGAGGAGACCTAGTGCTTGGTGGGGCTATCGTCGCCCCATGGGTTCAAAACTGCCAGACGACCTCCACGAGTGGATCTCTTTTGATGACACGAACGAAGCACGCACGTGGGTGTTCGACATCACCTTTCTCACCTCAAACTGGTCATGCATCTTTGGCCAGGGTTGCCAAGGAGTACTGACCGGTCCAGCTGAAGATCTCGTTCAGGGCTGCTGCTCGTATGGTGCGCATTTCATTGATGACGCCGATGTCGCCAAGGTCGAAGGCTGGGCCGCTACGTTGTCCGATGAAGAATGGCAGTTCAAGGCGAAGGCAAAACGAGGGATCACCAAGACCGACCGCGACGGATCCGTCACGACTCGACTTGTTGATGATGCCTGCATCTTTCTCAATCGACCCGACTTTCACGCCGGAGCAGGCTGTGCGCTCCACTACGCCGCCATGCGCCGTGGCACGAGTTACGTGGCAATGAAGCCAGATGTCTGCTGGCAACTTCCCCTTCGTCGAGAAGAGTCCGTGAACGAACATGGCCACGTCACAACAACCATCAAGCAATGGGACCGAAGTGGCTGGGGCGAAGGCGGCGATGCGTTTCACTGGTGGTGCACTGAGGATCCAGCCGCGTTCAGTGGAACGAGTTCAGTCTTTGCCACCATGGAAGAAGAACTCACCGAAATGGTGGGAAGGAAGATTTACGAACGCTTAGGGCTCTACCTGCAAGAGCGAAGTCTCAGGCGCACACCAATTCCTCACCCAACGGTGAGGCGCCGGCGCTAGTCCTCGTAGAGCGGGTCTGGCTCGTCGCTACCAGTTGAGGGAACTTCACCCAAGATGCGCTCATAGCTATCGTCTTCGGCCAAACACCACGTTGCGTGGATGTCCTCAGGCTCTGCTCCGCATTCATCGCATGGCTTCGCGCCAATACCCGGAGACCGCTTGAGGCCGCGTGCCTCTTCGTAACGACGATGACGACCCTTCTTCACGAGATTCCTCACTCCCTCGCGAGCACCGGTCGTCGTTGAACTTCCACCGGCGACCGTCAACCGCGGTTGACGAGAACAAGCGAGAAGTCTTGCGACGGTGCTCGTTCAGCCTCCTAGTGTATCGGGCGAGAGCCCGTTGTGATTCGATGGGCAATTGAGTACCTGTGCTCGCCGACCGAGGAGGAACTATGGCTGCATTTGACCCAACCGCAATGATCGAGCGTTTTCGTTTGCGGGCCGAAGCGGTCAAGAATCGTGGACTGCCTCCAGTCGAAGGCGCTGAGCGGGCTCGCTTTAAAGAGCAAGCTCAGATTGACTTCATGGACTACGCAATGATCAGCGATGCAAACATCGAACTGAGTGACGGAATCTTGACCCTCACGATTGACCTTCGGGGATCTTCCAACTAGCCCCCGTAATTCATCCGAGTATCTTCCATTCGAAGAACTTGCGACAATTCACCGTCTTCACGCTCGCCAACTGCATGCACTTGTGCGAGCACCAGCGCATGGCTCTCAAATTCATGAATTGCCACCACCTTGGCCTCAATCCATGACTTCGAAGCAGCGAGGCGAGGAAGACCCGTGTCGCCAACGTGGACGGCTTGTCCAGCCATTGTTGCCACTTCATTTGTCATCACCAAGCCATCAGTAACCGGTTTCACAAATTTGCGCACAACGGCTCGATCTTCTCGATCGAGAATTGATAGCGACAGTTGCTGGCTCGCTCGAACAAACCCGAGGGTGACTGAGGTTTGCTCGCAAGACACCGCAATGATGCGAGGAGTGGTTGCGACCTGGCAGACCAAATTGACGGTCATGAGGTTGGCGTTGGTCGCACCTTCACGCAGATCTCCCCCGCCGAGGAGATATAGGCCCGTCGGCAACGACCACAGCACCCGTCGGGTCATCCGGTCGACTGCGTCGTCGAGGTCTTTGTCCTTTGACGTGGCTTCGCTCATGGCATGGTCGTCGTGGTCGTTGTTGTTGGAATGGGCTGGCCAATGATGAGTTCCAAGTGACTCGTTGCTTGAGCCAAGGAAATGAGGCCTTGTGACCTGTTCTCGACCGACTTCGCCATCAGTGGCGAGTCATAGTCGCGCACCTTGAAGCACTGATTCGCTCCCGCGCCGAGATCGCCATAAGCAGCCGCGAGCAGTTTCGTTGCCGTGCGGTCAGGCGCGGGCAAATCGTTATTGGCACTTTGAACGTCTAAGAGCAAGATCCCGCAAAGGGTTTGCATAGTGAGGACGGGAAGGTGCTTGCGCGTCGCAAGGGCAATCTTGTCCGTGTCATTTTGGAGGTCACCTACGACACCAGCGAACTTCGTTGCCGTAATCCATGCCGCAGTGGCGCCAGCGTTCTTCTCACTCGGTGAAACCGCAGATGATCCGCACCCAGCCGCAACTCCTGCAACGGCGAGCATGGCGGCCAAGAGGCGAATCCTCACTCGACGGTGAGCAAGTGATACTGACGCTTGCCCTTTCTCAAGATGATGAAGCCACCATCTCGAACTTGGTCAGCGCCGAGTAACGCATCAACATCTTCAACGCGAACATCGTTGACCGAGAGGCCGCCTTGCTCAATGCTTCGCCGTCCTTCTGCCTTTGAGCTCAAAAGACCCGCCCCTACTGCAGCGTCAAGAACCGAGATGCCTTTAGACAGCGAAGTCTTTGCCACGGTCGAAGTCGGCACATCGCTCGAAATGGCCCTGAGTGCAATCGCATCGAGCGAAGCCACCGTTCCAGAAAACAGTGCAACCGATGCTTGCTCAGCCCGGTCTGCATGCTCGGCGCCATGCACGAGCGTCGTGACTTCTTTGGCCAAGCGGCGCTGCGCAGCGCGAAGGTGTGGTGCTTCGTTGGTCGCGACTTCTAAGTGGTTGAGTTCATCAGTGCTTAAAAAGGTGAAGTAGCGCAGATACGACGGCGCCATGGCATCTTCAGCCCCCATGAAGAATTGGTAGAGCTGATAGGGCGACGTCTTGTTGGCGTCAAGCCACACTGCTCCCCCAACAGACTTTCCAAACTTCGTGCCATCGGCTTTCGTGACGAGTGGCATCGTGAGGCCAGCTGCGTGACCGCCGGTGACTTTTCGAATGAGCGAAGTGCCAGCGGTGATATTGCCCCACTGGTCTGAGCCGCCAACTTGAACCGTGCAATCGAAGTTTTGGTAGAGATGAAGAAAATCCGCGGCTTGAAGCAGCATGTAGGAGAACTCGGTATACGAGATGCCGTGATCGGGCCGCTCAAACCGAGACTTGACCGAATCTTTGGCCACCATTTCGTTGACGGTGAAGTGTTTGCCAATGTCACGGAGATACGAAAGTACCGACATTGGCGAGAGCCACGACGCATTATCGAGTTGAAGTGCCTGCGCGCTGCCAGCACCAGCAGAGAAGTCCAAAAAGCGACCGAGTTGCTCGTTGATACCAACGAGGTTTTGTTGAAGTTGCTCTGCACTTAAGAGACTGCGTTCTTCGCTTCTGCCCCCCGGGTCACCAACCATGCCGGTTGCTCCACCAGCCAAAGCAATGGGGCGATGTCCGGCCAATTGGAACCGTCGAAGCGTGCAGAGCATCAGCAAGTTGCCAACATGGAGCGAGTCGGCAGTTGGATCAAACCCGCAGTAGACAGAAGTCGACTTCGTCGCTAAGCGATGAAAGAGCTCCGCGTCGGTCTGCTGTGCGACAAGACCTCTACTGGTGAGTTCTGCTTCGAGGTCAAAACGAGCCATGGCTCCACTGTAAACGCTGGCCCCCGGTTCTTCGTGTGAGACGGTAGGGTCACGTTGTGGCACAACCAAACCCCCTCGAGACCCTGGACCCCATCAATGCCGGGGTCAATCCCTATCTGTTGGAGAACTTTCGTCCCGTCTTGGAAGAAACTGCTCGCAGCGGCCCCTTCGAAGTCGAAGGGTCAATTCCTCCTGGACTTGATGGCCTGCTCTTGCGCAATGGACCAAATCCAGCGGTTGTTCCAGATCCAAAGACCTATCACTGGTTCGCTGGCGATGGCATGTTGCACGCCATTTCACTTCGTGATGGTGAAGTTCGGGCGTATCGCAACCGGTTGGTGCGCACTCGAGCGTTGAGCGCTTCGATTGACACGAAGGCTCCCCGTGGCCCAAAAGAGGCCATCAATGGTCCGGCCAACACCGCCGTGGCGTTCTTTGCCAATCGAATTCTGGCGCTGTGTGAATCAGGACTTCCTCACCGCATGACCGCGGAGCTTGAAACGGTGTGCGTGGAAGATTTCGACGGGGCCTTGGCTTCACCACTGACAGCACATCCAAAGATTGACGTCGAAACGGGTCGCATGGCTGCTTTTGGCTATGACCCATTTGGCCCTCCCTATCTTCGCTATCACGAGTTTGACGCTGACGGATCGCTGCTGACGACGACGAGCATTGATCTTCCCCGCCCGGTCATGATTCACGACTTTGCCGTTTCGTCAACCAAAGTGGCCTTCTTTGATTTGCCGATTGTCCTTGACGGTGACCTTGCTCTGGCGGGTTCGCAGATTCCTTTCAGCTTCAACGATCAGTTGCCTGGTCATGTTGGTGTGCTGCATCGGGGGCAACCCGGTGAACACATCACGTGGTACGGGATTGACCCCTGCTATGTCTTCCACGTTGCCAATGCCTTTGACGATGGCGACTGTCTCGTTGCTGACGTGGTCGTCTATGAAAAGACCTTTGACGTCGGCATGGGCGGACTGCTTGGTTCGTCGCTTCCTCGGCTTGAGCGCTGGCGAATGCGTGACGGCGAAGTGCGGGTGAATCGAACGATTCTTGATGATCAGACGTTGGAGTTCCCCGTCACTGACCAAGCGGTGCAATCACGCGACTACCGGCACCTGTTTGCTGCACAGATTGGCCGCAGAGACGGCCTCGACCGGTTCCCCGGTTATGTGAAGCACGATGTGGAACGAGAAACGTCACTTCGCATTACCTTGCCCGATCATCTGCAAGGTGGCGAACCAATCTTTGTTCGAGCCGAAGACGGCAAAACCGATGATGAGGGTTATCTGCTGTGCATCGAATATGACCGCTCACGCGACTTGTCTGACCTGGTGATCTATGACGCTCATGAGATGAATGCAAAACCAGAAGCTCGCATTCACCTCCCCGTGCGGATCCCTTTTGGTTTCCATGGCACCTTCGTGCCACGAGCAACCTTCAGTTAATCCTTCGCATTCCTTGAAAGAGCGACCTTGACCGCCGCATTGAGTTCATCATGCAGCGCAACATTGGTCGCTGGTGAACCCACTTCAGCGACAATGACCGATACGCCTTGGCGGCCCACTCGCTCGTCAAGAGCGCGCGTGAAGGCACCTTGAGTGGTGACGACCTGAACGTGGTGGCCAAGACCGCCAACGAGAAGTTCATGATTCACTGGTCGAGCCGTTTGGAAAAGGGCAGCAAAGCGTTCTTGGTCAACCGAGGTCGCCTGTGGCAAGAACGAGAAGATGCCTCCGCCGCCGTTGTTCACCACCACAACGGTGAGTGAACCAGCAACGGGACCAAGCCCCTCGACAAGTGACGACAGGTCATGGAGAAAAGCAAGGTCGCCAATCACGCAGCCGCAGATCTCACCCGTTAATGCAGCGCCAATCGCAGAGGACAGCACGCCATCAATGCCGTTCACTCCTCGGTTGGAGCGCACCGTTGGTCGGATGGTTGGGGCAAACCATTCGAGTTCACGAATGGGCATGGAAGAACTCGCGGTCAGAATCGACAG
>CANGPX010000068.1 GCA_947456095.1 Acidimicrobiaceae bacterium | reverse complement strand
GGGCGGGACTTGCCAGAGGCCCCAGCACTTGACGGCATCCCGCTGACAACCCTGCACGACCTTGGAGCAAGCCACGGTGAAGGTGGCGGCATTGCCGACCTTCGCTACGAGGTCATGTACCTCCTTGAAGCCAAAGACGAAAAGATTCCGGCGTTCAAAGAAGTCTGGGCTGGCATTGGGGACTCCATTGTTGTCGTCGGCGGAGAAGGTATTTGGAACTGCCACATCCACACTGACGACATTGGCGCCTCGATTGAAGCCGCGATGGATGCAGGTCGGCCTCGACAGATTCGGGTGACGGACTTGTTAGAACAAGTGGTCGAAGAGCGTTGGGTGACAGAAAATGTCACCGATGCTCAAAGCCAAGATCTCGGTCCAGCTCCACTGAGCGCTGTGGTGGCGGTTGTTTCCGGTGATGGCGTTGGCCGCATCTTTAAATCCCTCGGGGTCGAGCGACTCGTCGTTGGTGGCCAGTCCATGAATCCTTCGACTGAAGAGCTCGTTCAAGCCGTTGAAGGCCTGCGCAGTGACCACGTGGTGCTGCTGCCCAACAACAAAAACATTCGCCCAGTTGCCGAGCGGGTCAATGAGCTCACCACCAAAACAGTGACGGTTGTTCCGACCTCATCAATTGTTGAAGGCTTTGCTGCGCTTCTTGCCTATGACCCTGGGGCAACGGCTGAGGAGAATCAGCGAGCCATGACCCAAAGCGCTGCTTTGGTCATTGCCGCCGAAGTCACCCAAGCAGTCCGTGACACCACCGTTGACGCTGGAGCGGTCAGTGTTGGCGACTGGATTGGGCTCAGCCGAGAAGGCATTTTGGCCATTGCTGCGACATTGCCCGAGGCAGCATGTCGACTCTTAGAACTGCTCGTGACCGACGATCATGACCTGGTCACCATCATTGAAGGCGATGGGTCTTCGGCTTCGACGACGCGGCGCATCACCGAGTGGTTAAAGGCTGAACGTCCACACGTCGAGACCGAGGTGCACCACGGCGGTCAGCCGTTGTACCCGTATCTCTTCGGCATCGAGTGACCAGCGGCGCTGAACAAGCGCAGGTCGATGGCGGTCGCCGCCTTCGGCAACTCGCCACCGTTCACGTGGCAGTGCTCAAGCGAGCAACGCCAAAGAAATTGGCAGACCTCAAGGCACTTGGTATTGACTCAGTACTTGACCTTGTCACCACCTATCCGCGTCGCTACCTCGACCGGACTCGCAAACTTGATGTGAAAAGTGCAGCAATTGGTGACGAAGCGACATTCTTGGCCACGGTCACCTCAGCAAGCGGCCGCAGTCTCGGTGGTCGCCGGTCCGTTGTTGAACTCACGGTTCATGACGGGTCTGGTTCGTTGGCGGTGGTGTTTTTCAATCAGCCCTGGCGAGTGCAGCAATTAAAAAGCGGGACCTTGGCCTTGTTCTTTGGCAAAGTCGGTGATTTTCGCGGCACTCGCCAAATGACCAATCCTGTGGTCGACGTTGTTGCTCACGAAGGTGAAGAGGTGCATTCAGATCGTCTCTTGCGCTTTGTTCCGGTGTATCCCTCAAGTGGCAAGGTTCGCCTGACTTCGTATGACTTGGGCCAACTCATGGGCGAAGCACTGCGCCGAGCAGGAGCCTTCGCCGATCCCTTGCCGCCCCTTTTGCGCCAAGAGTTGGACCTCATTGATCGCACCAGTGCCATGAACCAAATTCATCAACCGGAAAGTGAACACGAAGCAGATGCAGCACGACGTCGTCTTGCCTTTGACGAGTTGCTCCGCCTGCAACTTGCTTTAGGACTCCGGCGTGCTGTCTTGCAACGCTCTGCTCGGGGTTTCACCCATTTGCCCATTGACTTGGAAACCTCTACTCGCAATGACGCGTCACTCGTGAGCCAACTGCTCGACCAGTTGCCCTTTCCTCTCACGGGTGCCCAGATGCGGGTGCTCGCAGAAGTCAGCGGTGATCTCAGTCAGTCCCTGCCCATGCATCGCCTGCTCCAAGGAGATGTTGGTTCGGGGAAAACCATCATTGCCCTGTTGGCCTTGCTTTCGGTGGCTGATAGTGGCAGCCAAGGGGCGCTCATGGTGCCAACTGAAGTCTTGGCCGAGCAGCATGCACAATCGCTGCGCACGCTCGTAGCGGGCCTTGTGCACAAAGATGGACGACCCTTTTGTTTGGAGCTGTTGACTGGTCGCACTCGAGTAGCCGAGCGTCGTCGCATCTTGGAGGACTTACGCACCGGCACGGTTGATGTTGTTGTTGGCACGCATGCGTTGTTGACCGGTGATGTGGCGTTCAAAGAACTTGGTCTCGCGGTGATTGATGAACAGCACCGATTTGGCGTCGAACAACGAGCAGCGCTCAAAGACCGTGGGGGACAAAAGCGCGACCCAGACCTTCTCGTCATGACCGCGACCCCAATCCCAAGAACTGCCGCCATGGTCTTGTTCGGCGACTTGGACGTGAGCGTGTTAGACGAACTCCCACCAGGACGCACGCCCATCACGACCCATTGGGCTCGCACTGACTTGGAAGAGCTTGCGGCATGGGCGGCTGTGCGACAAGCCATTGACCGAGGCGAGCAGGCCTATGTCGTGTGTCCCCTTGTTGAGGGTTCTGACCGAGTCGCAGCGTCAGCTGCGACACAAGTTGTTGATGAGTTGAGCGCCACGCATTTGGTCGATCTCACCCTTGGACTCGTCCATGGCCAGATGAAAGCGGACCAGCGTCGTCAAACCATGGAGGCCTTTCGAAGTCGCGAGGTTCAGGTACTGATCGCGACCACAGTGATTGAAGTGGGCATTGATGTGCCCAACGCAACAGTGATGGTCATCTTGGATGCCGCCCATTTCGGTATTGCCCAGCTTCACCAACTTCGTGGACGGGTCGGCAGAGGGGCACTGGCATCGACCTGTTTTCTCCTCGGTGAAGCCCGAACTGAAGACGCACGCACGAGGCTTGAGGCCATGGAGGCCACAACCGACGGGTTTGCCTTGGCAGAAGTTGACCTTCAGTTACGCGGTGAAGGAACCATTCTCGGTGCCCGGCAAAAAGGCACGAGCGATCTTCGACTGGCAACACTTGCAACCGATGGAGACCTCTTGGTCCTCGCTCGAGATGTGGCAGCGCAGCTCTTGGTTGACCACCCGTTCCTCAGTGGGCTTGAGGTGATGAGTGAAGAACTCCGACTGCTGCTTGATGAAGATGAGGCAGAGTTTCTCTTTAAGAGTTGACCGCCTCTAGATTGGCTCCATGCGGGTGATCAGTGGTTCAGCTCGAGGGCGCAGCCTCAAAGCAGCAGTACCAAAAGACGTTCGACCGACGTCTGACCGGGTGAAAGAAGCCATGTTTGCCATGGTCTTCTCCCGTGGCGGGGTGCACGGCTGGAATGTGGTTGACCTGTTTTGTGGCACTGGTGGCCTTGGCATTGAAGCGCTTTCTCGTGGGGCTGAGTTCGTGACCTTCGTCGATGGTTCAGTGCGGTCCATCAAAGCGGTGGAAGAAAACTTGTTGGCCGTTGGTCTCCCGCTCAGCGCAACTGCTCGGTATCGATCGAGCCTGCCAGGCTGGAAACCTGCACAACCCGTCGATCTCGTCCTCGCAGATCCTCCCTATGACTTCAACAACTGGGTTGCGCTGTTGGAAGGATTTCCTGCTGAGCTGGCAATTTGTGAGAGCGCAAAAGCCTTGCCAGAAATTCCCGGCTGGGAGACCGCCAAGGTGAACACCTACGGAACTACGCTTCTGACTGTGCTTGAAAAACGCCTCGAAGTTGTCTCCTCGTGAAGACCGCCCTTTTTCCAGGATCATTTGATCCGTTTCATAACGGCCACTTAGAAGTGGTTGAAGTTGCCGCCAAGCTCTTTGATGAAGTGGTGGTGGCAGCCGTGCGCAATCCGCAGAAATCAGCAAGCCTGTTCGACCTCGATGAGCGCAAGGAAATGCTGCTTGAGGCCACCAAGCACATTGGATGCGTTCGGGTGGTGTCGGTGTCAACGCTTGTCGTGACTGTTGCTCGCGACGTTGGTGCGACAGCCATCGTGAAAGGTTTGCGAGCGGTTTCAGATTTTGAGAACGAGTTGCAAATGGCCCAAATGAACAGGTCGCTCTCAGGAGTTGAAACCGTCTTCATTCCCACCTCGTCAACGCATTCCTTCATTGCTTCGAAGTTGCTGCGAGAAGTTGCCCGCTACGGCGGCGACGTCTCGGCCTTTGTTCCAAAGTCAGTGAACACGGCGTTGCTCGAGAAGTTCAAGGAGGACTCACATGACTGATTTTTTTGACCACGAAGACGACGACTCGGCACAACAAGACGACGAAGAACTCGACGGCGAGTACTACGAGGATGACTCACTTGCGGCCGAGGTGGCCATTTCGCGAGTCATTTCCGAGCTCGAGCGAGCAAAACAGCTCCCGCTCAGTTCTTCAGTCATGGTCCAGCGTGCCGATTTGCTCGACCTGTTGCACCAAGCCCTTGATTCGTTGCCCCATGAGTTAGCTGCAGCTCAACAACTGCTCCGTGATGGAGAAGTGTTCATGGAGGCAAAGTCCAAAGAGGCCAACCGCATGATTGAAGACGTTCGCGTCCAAGCAGAGCAGATGATGGCGAAAACCGAAATTGTTCGCCAATCGAAGCGCATGGCTGAGGAAATTGTCGAAGCGGCCAATGAGACCGCACGCCAACTGCGCCACGAGGCCGACAGTTTTGTCGAGCGCAAACTCGCCGACATGGAGATTGTGGTCCAGCGCATCTTGAAGACGGTGCTGTCAGGGCGAGAGAAGTTGAAGCCTGTGGTCGAAATTGGTCAAGGTCCCTTGGCTCAAGATGACCTCGGTGCAGACGATGATTCTGGAAGTTTCTTCGACCAAGAACTGCAGTAGTTCCCATGGATCCGTTCCTTGTCCATGTCGCCGTGTTGCGACGAGTTGTTGGAACGAATGTGGAACAACTCCTCGTTGGGCCCTTTGACCCAGACGGAGTCCTTGGTCCAACAGCAATGTCAACGAGTCGCATTGTTGAAGGTGCTGAGATGACCATGGAAATTGTCTTGCACTCGGCTTCTCGGACCATCACCTTGACGGGTACGGCAACAGCCCCCTGGAGCGGGCTGTGTTCTCGTTGCGCGGTTGAGGTCAGTGGCGAGATGACCGCACCACTTGATGAACTCTTCGTCGAAAAAGTGGGCGAAGACGATGACGTTTACCGCATTGTCGATGACGCCATCAATGTCGGCCCAGCTGGACGAGAGGCGCTCATTGTTGGCCTCCCGCTGTTGCCGCTGTGTCGACCAAATTGTCTCGGCCTGTGCCCAAGCTGTGGCAGTGATCGCAATGAGACCACCTGCTCCTGCGAAGCGCCGAAAAATGATCGATGGGCTGCCCTTGATGGTCTGAGTTCACTCGGAGACACCGACTAACACCAGTGTTTTGTGCCTGCCTCTTGCGCGCTTGTTGCTAGCTTGCCAGCACGAGGTCTCGCGTCGGCTAGGATCTACGAGCACCTGCGGCGCGACCAGCGCCCCCAATCTCTTGGAGCAATCATGGCAGTTCCGAAGCGGAAGACCTCGAAGGCCAAGAGCCGCATGCGCCGGGCCTCGAACTGGACCCTTGCCCGTCCTGCTCGCAGTCTGTGCCCACAATGCAACGAGTCGAAGTTGCCCCACGTCGTGTGCCCAACGTGCGGTTGGTACAAAGGCCGTCAGGCCGTAGAGGTCGGCTGAGTTGGCTCGGGCGGTAGCACTCCGCCCGGTCGCGGAATTAGCACAACTCCCCGTTGCCGTAGACGCAATGGGCGGAGATTTCGCCCCGTCAGCCATTGTCGCTGGGGCAAAAGCAGCCTTTGATGAAGGCATTGCCGTTGTCCTGGTTGGACCCCCAGAGCTCATTGGTGACCCCATGGGTCTTCCAGTTGTTGCCTGCACGCAGGTGATTGCCATGGATGATGACCCGGCGCAATCAGTTCGCACGAAGAAAGATTCCTCGCTCGTTCGCGCCGCAGAGCTCGTGCGTGATGGCCAGGCATGCGCAATGGTGTCAGCTGGCAACACCGGAGCCACCATGGGATCTGCGCTGCTTCGCATGGGTCGACTTCCTTCGGTGCTGCGTCCGTGCATTGGTGCACCGATTCCTCGACCTGGCAACACCCCAGTGGTCTTGGCCGATGCCGGGGCAAATGCTGAGTGCACGCCGGCAATGTTGCTGCAGTTCGCCCAAATGGGAGCGGCGTATTGCTCAGCTCGCTATGGCGTCGAGCGACCCTCAATTGGCCTGTTGTCAATTGGTGAAGAGCCAACCAAGGGCACCCCACTGGTCAAAGAGACCTTTGCTGCTTTGTCGGAAAGTGATCTCAACTTCTTTGGCAATGTCGAGGGCCGAGACCTGCTCAACAGCCCCGTCGATGTCATTGTCACCGATGGGTTCACCGGCAATGTGGCGCTGAAAACTATGGAAGGCTCGCTGAAATTCATCATGGGCGTCCTCGGTGACGTCATTGGTACTGACGATGACACGAAGGCTGCTGGGCTGACCTTGTTGCCGCACCTTTTGCCCTTTGTTGGCGAACTTGACCCTGATGCCATTGGCGGAGCAATGCTGCTCGGCCTCGGTGGAGTGTGCATCATCAGCCATGGCTCGTCATCAGCCAAGGCAGTCACCAATGCCATCAAAGTGGGTCGAACCTTGGCCCTTGGTGGATCAACCGAGAAGATTGCCGCTTCACTCGGCTGAGCAAGTGTCACCAACAACGCGCGAAATCGCCGATACACTATTGCTTCGGCGGAGCAGCTGTGCACGCGACTAACAAAGAAGTAGAGAGGTGCCCTCGTGGACCGCAACGCAATTTTTTCCATCGTGCGTGACCAACTCGCAGCAATCTTGGAGATCGACGCTGCAACGATTTCTGAATCGGCTTCATTTGCCGACCTTGATGCCGACTCGCTTGCGCTCATTGAACTCGTTGAAGCCTTGGAAGAGGAACTCAGCGCAGAGGTCGAAGGTTTTCGGATTGACGATGAGGACCTTGAAAGCCTGAAGACCGTTGGTGATGCGGTGAACTACGTTGCCGCAAAACTCGGAGCAGGCTGATCTGGAAACCCTTGACGAGCTCTCGAACAGGCTCGGCTACGTGTTCTTGGACCAAAGCCTCATTGAACTCGCACTTCGGCATCGCAGTTTTGCCCAAGAAAACGGCGGGGAGTCCAATGAGCGACTTGAGTTTCTCGGCGATGCGGTGCTCGACTTGGTCGTGGCTGACGCCACGTTTCGGTCTTATCCGGACTTGGCCGAAGGCGCACTTACCAATGTCAGGAAGGGCGTGGTGAGTACAGAGTCCTTGGCCAAAGTGGCAGCAACGCTTGATCTTGGGCACTGGCTCATGCTGGGCAAAGGCGAACAGAGCTCTGGTGGCAAAGACAAGCCAGCGCTGTTGGCTGATGCGTTTGAAGCGATTCTCGGTGCGATCTACCTCGATGGTGGCCTGAGTGCAGCACAGCAGTTTGTCGGTCGCCATTTGGGCGAGGCCATTGAAGTTGAAGTGGCAGCACCTGGCCAAGGTGATGCAAAGACGGTGTTGCAGGAATTTGCCGTGGCCGTTGGCTACTTGGCACCAGTGTATGAAGTTGAAGGATCTGGGCCTGATCACGAGCGAACGTTTGAAGCAGCGGTGACCATAAATGGCACCGTTGCTGGACGTGGACGTGGTCGGTCGAAGAAAGCCGCTGAGCAAGCAGCGGCACGAGCAGCTCTTGAGGAGCGTGGCGATGCCTGAATTACCCGAAGTAGAGACCCTGCGAGGCGACTTACACCGCGAAATCGTGGCTAAGAAGATCAAGATGGTCACGGTTGACAACGGCCGTTGGGTCTCCAACCACAAGACGGCAAAGGCTTACCGAGACCTGCTTGAAGGTCGCACGATCAAGTCCGTTGACCGACTTGGCACCTTGCTACTGCTGACGCTTGATTCGGGCAACACCTTGGTGCTTGATCTTGGCACCTCTGGTCACTTACAGCGGGCCAAGACGGCCAAGGTCGTCAAGGCCAAGCACACCCACATTGTCTTTACCTTGAACCAAGGTGGCGAACTGCGCTTTGTCTCGCCCGGGAGCGACGGTGGCTCGTATGTGTCGGTTCCCTTGGATGAAGCTGGTCAAGCAGCACTCAAATTGTCTGATTCGGTGATCAATGTCGAAGCTCGAGCACTGCGCCGACGCGTGCCAGAGCTCCACACGCTTGGGTTTGACCCAGTGGAGTCGATGTTGACCTGGGAGCAATTTGGCTACTTCTTGCACCATGAACCGGTGCAACTGAAGGACTTCCTCGTTGACCAGACCACCTTGACCGGTATTGGTGATGTCTACTCAGACGAAATCTTGTTTGCTGCAGGTCTTCGCTTCGACCGGCTGAGCTCATCGCTGTCAACGACTGAAGTTCGCCGTCTCTACCGAGCACTTGTTGAAATCTTGGCTGAAGCGACAAAACATCGCGGTTCAACCTTGGTCGATGGCCTCTACCTCGATCTCGATGGAAAACCAGGAAACTTCAAGCAGTTCCACGAGGTCTATGAGCGTGCTGGTGAGGCGTGTCGTCGCTGTCGCAATGTGGTGGCAAAGGTCAAGTGGAACAACCGCAGCACCTACTGCTGCGAACACTGCCAGATCTGAACCAAATTTCCGCTTGCCATGGGATGTCGCCATGGGACAAAACGCACTTTTGCTTGCCGGCAACTGGCGAGAGGCTTGTCGTGAGCGACTTCAAGAGTTCGTGATCTTCGGCGGTGAAAACTGCTTGAAACTGCGCAAAAGCGCGGTTGTGTTCCTTGCTTGCCTCGGCGAAGAAGACGAACCTCTGAGGCATTGGTAGGGTGCACCCGTGTTCTTACGCTCACTGACCATGAAAGGCTTCAAGTCCTTCGCTGACTCAACGGTGCTCGAATTTGAGCCTGGGGTCACGGTTGTTGTCGGACCGAACGGTTCTGGGAAGTCCAATGTTGTCGACGCGGTCACTTGGGTCCTTGGTGCTCAAGGTCCACGGCAACTGCGTTCAGCAAAGATGGAAGACGTCATCTTTGCCGGCACCGCTTCTCGGTCAGCTTTGGGTCGCGCTGAGGTTTCACTCACCATTGACAACTCAAGCGGAGACCTCGCCATTGAGACGGCTGAAGTCACCATCACGAGAACCTTGTTTCGCAGCGGGGATTCCGAATATGCCTTAAACGGCACGCCGTGTCGGTTGCTTGATATTCAAGAGTTGCTCTCCGATACCGGAATTGGCCGTTCTCAGCACATGATCATTGGCCAAGGCCAACTCGACGCCGTGCTCCAAGCTCGCCCAGAAGAGCGTCGTTCGATTATTGAAGAAGCCGCTGGCGTGCTCAAGCACCGTCGCCGGAGAGAACGAGCAGAAAAGCGCTTGGCGCAGACGCAAGAGAACTTGGAGCGCCTCGGTGACCTTGTTCGTGAAGTTCGCCGTCAAATGCGACCCCTTGAGCGACAAGCAGTCGCAGCGAGAAGTCATGCTTCGCTCGCCGATGAACTTCGTGACGTCAGGGTCTTTGTTGCTGGCCAAGAGTTGGCTGAACTGATTACTCGACGCGACGCTGCCGAGAAGGAAATGGCTGCCATTGCCGCAGAGTCAGCCACCTTGAGAGCTGAGCTCCAACAACTTGACGAAGAAGCCTCTGTCGCTGCTGCTGAGCTGTCGAGTCGACGTGAAGAGACCTTGGCTGGTTCTCTAGGTCGTGTGCAGAGCCTCATTGAACGCGCCCGTGGCTCAGTGTCGGTGCTCAACGAACGTCATCGTTCAGTTCTGGCCGCACTTGATGCTTCTGCTGATGTTGATGTGGTGTCGAACTTAGAAGCCGAAGCTGCGCATCTTCATGATCAACTCGTCGAACTCGAAAGCGACCGTCAAGGACTTGACCCTGATCGTCGCGCACTTGTTTCTGCTGAAGCTGATCTGATCGAAGCCGAGCGCTCAGTTGACAGCAAGCAAGCCCGCCTCGAGGTCCAGCAAGCAAGTGAAGCTCGTGCCGCAGCACTGGCTCGAGCTTCTGAAGCCCGTCGACGGTTGAGTGACAGTGAAAATGCTTTGGCCTCAGCGACGCAGCGTCTGGCAAGTGCCGAGCAGCGTGTTGCTCGGCGAGCAGATGTTGACGCCTCTCTTGTTGAGCGAGCAGAACAGGCTCGCTACGCAGTTGCAGAACACACGGCTGCTTTGCGCATGGCAAGCGAAGTGCTCGACGTGGCAGAACAGCGCGTCGTTGCCGCTGAAACAGCAGCCGAGGCAGCAGCAGGTCGCTCAAGTCGCAGTGAAGCTCGAGCAGAGGCGCTTGCTCGTTCGCTCGAAGAACTCGAAGGTCAAAATGGCCGAGCTGCCCTTCAGGGCTTAAGCGGGGTCATTGGCGCACTTGTTGACCTCGTTGAAATTGACGAAGGTTGGGAACGAGCAGTCGAGGCGGCAGCTGGCGCAAGTGTTGGTGCGGTGGTCGTCGATGGTCGAGAATCTGCGCGAGCCGCCCTTCGAGTACTTCGAGACGCGGGCACCTCTGGTCTGGTCTTGGCGCCGAGTACCGGCCAAGCGCTCGTGCAGCCGCTCCCGACGCGTGCCGCACCGCTTCGTGAACACATCCGTCCACGCAGTGGCGCCTCAAATGAGGTTGACCAAGTCCTCGATGCATTGTTTGGCCGGGCAGTGCTCGTCGATGCGCTCGACGATGCCATGGAACTCTCGCTCGACCGCCCCGATCTGATTGTGGTCACCATGAGTGGCGACCGGTTCGCAACGAGCGGTTGGCGAGTGCACTCAACCACAGGAGTGGTCACGAGAGCAGCTGTTGAGCAAGCAACTGCGACCGCGCAGAGTGACCGTGCCGAAGCGGCTGCAGCTTCTTCAGCAGTCAGCACTCTGCGGGCAGAGTTGCAAGAAACTCGCAGCGCGCAGACCCAAGCTGGACGACTCCTCGACCGCTCAACTGCTGACGTGGCATCACTTGACCGCGAAATCGCGAGTGCGAGCGATGAGCGAAACGCGGCCGACCTCGCCGTTGCCACAGCCAAGAGCGATCTCGACACCGCCACGACCAACAGGGCAACCATCGCTGAAACCCTTGAGCAGGCTGAAGCCGCACTTCCCGAGCTCGAAGAGACCTTCACCCGCTGTCAGTTGGCGCTCGAGCAAATTGGTCTTGCTGAGCGGGCCGTTGGCATCCAGCGTGATGAGCTCAACCAACAGCGCCGACGGGTTGCGATTGCTGAAG
>CANGPX010000067.1 GCA_947456095.1 Acidimicrobiaceae bacterium | reverse complement strand
GATTGATGGAGTGTGGGAGGACCACATGCGCTTTGCCATCGTGGCCGAAGAGTGGGTCGAGCGCCGCGACCAGCTCACGAGCGACTGGCTGGCTCGAGTCGCACCTGAAGCGGGCTGAGTTGACTCAAGTCCTTGACGGTGAAGGCATCGGCGCTGACCTTGAGCGGCGAGAGGGCAGCTAACACATGAGCACCGAGCGCTGAGCGCTCTTGCCCGGTGGCAAAGGGGAACACCACAAGCAACGAAGCGTTGGTCTCAATGACCACTGGCTGTGGGCTCGCGGTGACGTTCGCTATTCGAGCGCGGAGTTGTTCTGCCGAAGTTGACCCCACAACCCGGTAGCCAGAAAGTGGTCGGATCTGTCCGCCGAGTTGGCTCTTGGCTAAATCTTTCAACATGGAGAACGGATCAGCAAAGGGTCGCACTTTTGACCCGGCAATCTCATCCCAAGTGACGGGAACCTCGGCCACGGTGAAGCCAAATTGCCGACATCTCGTCAAGAGCTCTACATCAAAGGCAAAGCGATTAATGGCCGTTGTTGCAAACAAGATCCGAGCGACCTCGCCACGAAACGCCTTCATACCGCATTGGGTGTCAGCCAAGTCGAGGTGGGTGATCTTGTTGACGAGTCGATTGAACAGTCGACCGCCGAGTGTTCGAAAGCGGTGACCATATTCCACTGCTCCATGGTCAGTTGCTCGAGAACCAATGGCAACGTCTGCATGGTCAAGTGCTGCAGTGAGTTCACGTAAGTGCTTTGCATCAATGGAGAAATCGGCATCGCAAAAGGCCACCTTCTTCCCCCGAGCTGAAGCGACTCCAGCACGAACTGCTCCACCTTTTCCAAGATTCTGCGTCAAGGTCAGCACCCGGGCGTTGGGCAAACTCTTTGCTGCTTCGTTTGCGGCCGAGGAAGTGGCATCGGTTGAGCCGTCATCGACGTAGATCACCTCGCAGTTGTCAAGGTCAATCGCACCAGCCACCGCGGCGGCTCGAAGACGAGCCAGCCCGCTCGCAATGCGTTCAGCTTCGTTGAACGCTGGGATGATGAGCGTGAGGTCGGGCTGCACTTCGCCGCTACTTCGCCGCCGTCGTCGATCGTCACCCACCGCAAGGATCCTTGAGCGCTGACGTAGCAGTCAAGGCCTCGCCGCCCCAATGAGCCCGTAGGTCCATACCGGGGCAAAGCGCACGAGCGCACCAGTATGTGGCGCGTGCACTGAGGTCGTTGTGCCATAGGGCCCACTGCCGAGATACATGGTTACGTGGTCGACTTGGTGGTCGTGGTCGAGGTTGTAATAAAACAGCAGGTCGCCGGGTTGCAAGGCACTGAGCGGCACATGGGGGAGCCTCGCCCACTGTGACTGCGTCACTCGAGGAATTGACTTGCCAGCTTGCGCCCAGGCCCACTGCACAAGACCCGAGCAGTCGAACCCAACGCCGGCAGCGGTGCCACCCCACACGTAGGGCACACCGATTTGACTGATCGCCCTTTGGGCCGCAATTTGACCGGCTTGGTTGCCAGATGATGAGCCAGATACTTGAGCAACTCCGCCAGCTGCGCCCGCTGCTTGGTTGGCAGCATCAGTGGCTGCTCCAGCGTCGCCTCCAACTGCATTGGCAAGACCAGCCGCGGCTGCAGCGGCTTCTGCTGCAGCAGTGGCTGCAGCCTTTGACTTGGCTTCTGCTGCAGCCTTTGCGGCAGCTCGAGCTCGTTCCACCGCCAACTTGGCAATGGCATCTCGCAGAGCCCCATTAATTGAGTTGAGGAGCGCCTGGGTGTCGTTCGTGATTTGGCGCTCGCGCTCGGCGAGCTGGGCAATGGACTTCGTGTTCTGGTCGGCAAGTGCCTTGGACGAAGCAATGCGCTTTACTGCATTTTCTAAGGTTTGTTGTTGAGCGGTATAGGTCGCCTCGGTCGCTGCAAGGTCACCGGCGACTGTTTGTTGATAGACGCGCTGGCGGTCTCTGACTGCGACATTGGAGGAAAAGAGCGAATCGGCATTGGCAGAGGTGGACCCGAGCACGTAAGCGTTCACGGCATTGGTGATGAGGGTTTGGCGAGTGGTCTCGAGTTGGGCTTTCACGGCTGCTTCAGCGAGTTTGTTGGCAGCGAGTTGTTGGCCAAGTTGCTCACTTGCCGCCATTGCCGTGTCGTAGCGAGTGGTCAAGGCGTTCGCAGCCGAATAGTGGGCGGCCAACTTGGTCGAATACTGCTCGGCCTGTGCTCGAAGGTCGGTGAGGGAAACGGCTGGGGACGCGCTGACAGGCACCGCATGAGCGGCGAACAGCGCACTGGCTGCAAGCACGCCAAGGACTCTCGCCAACTTGACGTGCGACGTACCCCGACATGGCACAAGACGCACCTCCCAAGCGTAGAGGAGGAACCTCGAAGTGCGGTGCCAGGGTAAATCTCGTGGCACGATAGGGGGAGGGGACGTAGCCCAACGGCAGAGGCAGGGCGCTTAAACCGCCTACAGTGAGGGTTCGAATCCCTCCGTCCCCACAAAGTGCGCTGATGCTTTTTTGAGGGGACCTCCGGCACGGCAGCGTGCGCTGCTCTCCAAGAAGTTCTCGGTGACGTTGCCGGTCTTTCGGGAAACCCTTGTCGCCATCGTCTGGAGTTCTCGCATCGACAAGATGCGCTTCACAGGACCGTTTTTGGTGGCGGGGCAACCCTTCATCGTCAGTCCAGAATCATCAAGTTCGAGAGCCATGTTGCGAAGTTGCGGCATCTTTTCGTTGACTCGCGCTCACCATCAGCTAATCGAACGAGGCGATTTGCTCAGCCTGCTGGCCAGAATTTTCGTTTCTGTCACGGAACTTGAGCGACCGTTGTTCACATGACGCACTCCACCTCAAGCAACTGCTCTCGCCAAGTCCCCCAGGTTGAAATCCAAATCTTCGGGCCAGTCCGGGTTGTTGGGTCGGCCAGGCCACTCGCTCGGGCCTATGCCCTTGATCTCGTGACCTATCTCGCGCTCCATCGAGATGGAGTGACGACCGATCAATGGGTGACCGCACTTTGGCCCGACCGGGAAATGGCATCTGCCACCATTCACTCGACCTCGTCAGCCGCTCGCAGAGCACTCGGTTCAACACCAGATCGTCGAGATCACCTCCCAAACGGCCACAAGCGCCTCAAGCTTGGACCAAGTGTTGGATGCGACCTCGACCGGATCGCAAACCTGCTCGATGCGCCCCTTCATGAACAACGAGCCGGCCTTGCCCACTTTCGCGGTCAGCCTTTTTCCGGGCTTCGCCGATTTGATTGGGTCGTCGCCGAAGGTCACGCGACGCGCGCTGGCGATGTGGCGAGTGCGCTCGCCACGGCTGTCGCTCAAGCGCTCATCAATGCTGACCAGCCAACCCAAGCCATTTCGGCGCTCCGGCGAGGAATTTGCGTCAACCCTTACGATGAGTCGCTGTGGAGGCTGCTTCTTCAAGCCACTTGGGCAACGGGCAATGCAGTGGGCCTTGAGCCCATCTTGACCGAACTCGCCGTCATTCTTGGAGCCTCATCATCAACTCGCTGTGGCGTGTCACTCGATGATGCCGCGACACTGGTCCACCCAGCAACGTGGGAGTTCTACTGCTCACTTCGGTCAGTTGGCGCACTGCGGTAAGGGGGGTCGCATCTCCTTGGGTAAGGTATCGAACTGTGGCACGTTCAAATTCGGGCAATCTCGTCAGCAAAGCAGCAGCGACCGGAGGCGTACGTCGTCGCGGCAGCGGCACGAGCGGGCCTTCTCGCTTCCAACTCGGCATGGTTGCCATTGTCGTGATTGGGCTCTTGTCAATTGTTTGGGCCAAAGTTGATTACAACAACCGAAACGCCAAGCCCGTTGCCGACTCCACCAAGCCAACAGTTGGCATGACCTGGTACGCCGGTCTTGAAACAGATGTCTGCGGCACCATTGCGCCGCCACTCGTCACGAGTGCGACGAACGCAGCAAATGGCCTCACGAGTCTCGGCAGTGGCGTGATCAAGATCGCTCCAGTTTCGGACCTCGATGCTGGCCGCAAGGCCACCCTTGCCCAGTTCTATACCGAGTTCGGTTCCGGCAAGGGAACAGACTTCAACGCGAACGTGACCTCAACGTCGCTGACTTCTTCAAACCATGTCTACGCCAATGGTGACAAGTGTCCTGCGGGCACCGCACAAGCTGGCAAGCCCGGCAAGGTGAGTATTTCGGTTTGGAGTTCGTCGGCTTACAACCTTGGCGGCAAGCCAACCCTCGTGACGACGAGTCCGAAACTCGTTCGCTTCCACGATCACGATTTCATCACGGTGGCGTTCCTCCCCGTTGGCGTCTCAGCAGCCAAGCCTTCAACCACGGTGTTCACCAATGTGAACTCAGTGACCGAAGGAAAGCCTCTGTCACCAACTCCCGCATCGACGACTATTCCTCAGTAGCCATGCGGGTCATCATTCTCGTTGGTGGTGAGGGAACTCGACTCCGACCGTTGACCTACGCCGCTCCAAAGCAGATGCTGCCCATCCTCGGGCGTCCAATGATTGAGTGGGTCTTTGAAAACCTGAGCCATCATGGAGTCACCGACGTCACCCTCTCGCTTGGGTATCTCCCCGACGCCTTTGTCGCTGCCTATCCAGATGGTGAAATCGCTGGCATCAAGGTCGGTTACGCAGTCGAGCCCGAGCGACTCGACACGGCCGGTGCGATCAAGTTCGCGGCAACAGCGGCCGGGATCACTGAGACCTTCGCCGTCTTGAACGGCGACGTCATGACGACCCTTGATCTCACGCGTCTGTTCAACTTCCACCTTGACCGTGAGGCTGAGGCAACCATTGCGCTTCACGAAGTGGAAGACCCTTCAGCGTTTGGTGTGGTGCCAACTGATGAGCTTGGGCGAGTCCTTGATTTTATTGAGAAGCCAACCCGCGAAGATGCGCCGACCAATCTGATCAACGCTGGCACCTATATCTTCGAGCCAAGCGTGCTCGACCTCATTGAGTCCGGTCGAAAAGTCTCCGTTGAGCGAGAGACCTTCCCAGTGCTTGTTGAACGGGGCCGGCTCTTTGCCCTGCCAGGCGAGTGCTACTGGCTTGATGCTGGAACACCAGCTGCATACTTGAAAGCTCATTTCGATCTCCTCGACGGCCTGCGTGAGATTCCAGAAGCTTGGGGGGCAAGAACCGACACTGGCTTTGTTGCTCTTGGGGTTGATGGTGACCAAGACCTTGATATCTCGGGCACCATTGTCACCCCGACCTATCTCGGACTCGGCGCTCATGTTGGCCACGATGCACTCGTTGAGCGTTCCATGATTGGCGCAGGCGTTTCCATTGGCGCAGGTGCAGTCGTTCGCAACTCAGTGCTTCACGATGGCGCTTTTGTCGCAGCTGGAGCACAGCTCGACCACGCGATTGTTGGAGCGAGAGGGGTGATTGGCGACCGTGCAGTGCTGACGAACAACACCGTGATTGGTGCAGGCGTCGTGGTTGAGCCCGGAACGGTCTTAACCGAAGAGCGCGTGCCTGTGTGATGCCACGTCACGTGCTCGTCGCAGGCGGGGCGGGCTTCATTGGTTCACTCACGGCGAAAGCGCTCCTCGAGCGAGGCGACCAGGTCACGGTTCTCGACAATCTCTCGACCGGATTGCTCTCCCAAGTTCCAGAAGGAGCAGCCTTTGTCGAGGCCTCAATTGGCAGTCGCGCTGAAGTTGCGGAGTTGCTTGCCTCTTCGCCGATTGATGCATGTATTTGCTTTGCTGGCCTCATTGCTGCTGGCGAATCCATGACAGAACCCGGACGGTATTTTGCTAACAACGTTGGAGAAACAACGGTCTTGCTCGAAGAATTGATCAACGCTCGAGTGCACGAATTCGTCTTCTCCTCATCAGCCGCGGTCTATGGCGAACCACTGTTCACTCCAATGACCGAAACGCACCCGACGCAACCAACTTCTGTCTACGGCGAGACAAAGCTGATGATTGAGCAAGTGCTCGCATGGATGGCACGTCAAGGGTCGCTTCGCTACGTGGCATTGCGGTATTTCAATGCTGCAGGTGCGGTCGAGGGTCACGCAGAGGCTCATGAACCTGAAACACATCTCATCCCTTTGGCCATTTCTGCAGCCAAAGGGGAGCGCCCACCACTGCAGGTCTTTGGCAGTGACTATCCAACTCCCGATGGAACCTGCATTCGTGACTACATCCACATCAATGATTTAGCCACCGCACATCTCGCAGCACTTGATTCCTTGGCCCAAGGCACCACCGCTTTGGTGTGCAACCTCGGAACCTCGCACGGGTATTCCGTGCGCGAAGTGCTCTCGGCGATTGAAGAAGTCACCGGACTCGTCGTTCCGTTCACCTTGGCCAATCGGCGACCCGGCGACCCGGCCGAACTCGTGGCGAGTTGTGATCTTGCTCGCGACGTTCTTGGTTGGGTGCCAACGAGGAGTTCGCTCAACCAGATGATTGCTGATGCGTGGCATGCAACCAAAGGTGACGCTGTTTAGCGAAACAGGTCTTCGCTCGCTGGACGAATGATTTCGTCAATGACTGAGCCATCTCGCAGCCACTGTGCGGGAACGCCGCGAACAATGGCAACGGGCACGCCACGGTCTTTGCCCATGACCAGTTCTGCTGCAGCGCATAGTTCATCGGCCACGCACACTTCAGTTGCCGCCAAGATGCGCCCCGTAGCATCGGGCGTGCCACGAAGATCAATCACGGCTGCCACTCCAGCGCAACCAAGTGCAATGTCGGTCACCCCTCTGCGCCACGGGCGACCAAAGGTGTCAGAGATGAGGACGCCAACGTCAACGCCGAGTTTGCGCTTTAAATCTGCCCTGATCCGTCGAGCTGAGCGGTCAGGGTCAACCGGGAGCAGTGCTGCGGTGCCAGCATCAACATTTGAGAGATCAACCCCGCTGTTGGCGCAGATGAAACCGTGACGAGTTTCGGTGATGCGCAACTCGCCCCTTCGACGAAGGACGCGAACAGATTCTTGTTCAACGAGGGCAATCTTGGCTTGTGGGTCATCGATGTCGATGGAAACAATTCGACCTTCTGCCTTTGACACGACCTTTTGGGTCACGACAACGACATCGCCACTGAGCAGTGTTGGTTGTCCATCTGCTGCTGTGGCCGCGACAATGTGGTCGGCCAAGTTGTCACCGGGAACAATCTCACCAATGCCCTTGAGGGCAATGAGTCGCATCTCATCGCTCATGACAATTCCTCAAGGGTCACCTTCGCCAGTGAAACCGCAATCTCGTTCGTTTCCATCACGGTGTTGGTAACGGTGCACGCCATGCCGAGCGCTTCAATTGCCGCTTTGTGGTGGGCATCTTGGTGGTCAATGATGAATGTTGCAACGTATGGGGCATACAGCCGGGCAACGCCGAGCACGCTGACTTCATGGCCCAAGTCTTCGAGCATGTCAGCCGCAGGACCTTTGAGCGCGGCCCCGGCAACAATGGGCGAGATGGCCACACTGTGGCGACGTCGAGCAATGAGGGCTTCAGCAATGCCTGGCACGGCGAGAATTGGCCCAAGTGAGACCAAAGGATTCGACGGAGCAATCACGATTCGCTCAGCTGACGCTATCGATGACAAAACGTCCGGCCCTGGTGTTGCCTCCATCGCCCCGGCAAAACGTATGGCCGAGAGGCGAGGTGCATGGTGGTGCCGGACGAAGTATTCCTGAAAGTCGAGTTCTTGACCCGTCTGTCGACTCGTGACTTTGGTGGCGACGGGGTCATTGCTCATTGGGAGCAGGCGCACGCCAATTCCCATTGCCCGGCGGAGTTCATCAGTTGCTTCACTGAGTGTCAGCCCACGTGACAGCAGTTGGCTCCGAAACAGGTGGGTGGCAAGGTCAAGGTCGCCAAGGGCAAACCATGACTCACCGCCAAGAGCTCCAAGTCGCTCCATTGCTCGCCAGGTCTCGCCGGTGACCCCCCAACCGGTCTCGGTGTTGTTGAGCCCAGCCAAGGTGTAGCTGACGGTATCGAGATCTGGGCTGATCGACAGTCCGTGGAGAACGAGGTCGTCTCCAGTATTGACAATGGCAGTGATCTCGCTTGGGTCAGTCACTTGCACTAAGCCGGCGAGAAAACGAGCGGCACCAACGCCGCCACAAAGGGTCACAATCACGAGTTGAGCCTACGCGGTTGCGTTGGAAGGAGCCCGCGCTGTTACGTTGTCGCCATGGCGTTCCCTACTGCGGCTACCACCATTTCGAATTTGCTTGAGGCAGCAGAATCCTTTGGGGACCGTGAATGCTACGTGGAGCCGAAAACGGAGTCTTCTCCTCGCCAAAGTGTCACCTTTCGTGATCTGGCCAACGCAACGCCACTGCTCGCTCGAACCTTCGCCGACCTTGGGGTCCGCCAAGGAGACGTCGTCGCCCTCGTGCTGCAGTCCTCAATTGACTATGCCCGCTGTTACTTGGCGGCGCAGTGGCTTGGTGCGGTGACGACCGGTATCAATCCCCGCCTTGGCCAAAAGGGTATTTCCGACATTCTTGAGCGCTGCGATGCCGCCCTCGTGGTGTGTGAGGGGGGCAACGAAGACTTCGCCAGCAGCGAAGATCTTGCCGGTGCTGTCCTCACAAGAAGCGATCTCAACTTCAGCCACGAAGGCAGACCACTTGCCCCGGTGGCGTCCGCGCTTGATGACCCCGTCGCCATTGTGTGGACCAGTGGGACAACGGCTCGACCAAAAGGAGCCTTGTTCTCTCACCGCTCACTCGCAGCCGTTACCGCAGGAGTTGATGTGCTCGGTGCCCGAGGTGACATTCGTCTTTCTCCGCTTCCGTTTGCCCATGTTGGCTACATGACCCGAGTGGCTAGTGAAATGGCACTTGGGATCACGACGGTGATTTCACCCACGCCGTGGAAGCCAGGAGAAGCGCTCGCTGTGCTCGAGGACGAGAAGATCACGGTGGCGCAAGGAGTGCCAACCCAGTGGGCACTCATGCTCGATCATCCCAACTTGGCTCACTGTGACCTCTCCCACCTGCGCGTGGCTGGAACTGGAGCGGCCAAGATGCCGGCAACTCGGGTGGCAGCACTTCGTGCAGCACTGAACGTCCCGGTCATTGTGCGCTACACCTCAACGGAATCTTCTCTGGGCTGTGGGACCCAACCGGGCGACCGAGATGACGTGGTCGCCACCACTGTTGGAAAGCCGGTCAGCGGGGTGACCTTGGAGATTGTCGGCACTGACGGGACCATTACTGAGCCCGGTCAAGTGGGAGTTATTCGTCTTCGTTCTGCTGCGCAAATGCTTGGGTATCTCGACCACGTGGAACGAGGTGTCGACCAAACACTCATTCATCTTGACGAGGCACTGACCGCAACTGCACTCGACGACGAAGGCTTCATTGTCACGAGCGACCTCGGACGCTTTGACGGTGATGGCAACGTCAAACTTGTTGGTCGACAAAACGAGCTCTACCAGCGTGGCGGCTACAACGTCTACCCCGCAGAAGTTGAAGAGGTACTTCGGTCGTGGCATCTCGTGCGCGAGGTCTGTGTGATGGGCGCACCAGATGAGATTCTTGGTGAAGTTGGTATTGCCTTTGTTGTTCCACATGACCCGCGTGTCCGGCCAAGCCTCAGCGATCTCCGAGGGTTCTTAGACGGCCTCATTGCTGATTACAAGCGTCCAGACGCACTGGTGCTCCTGGACGCGATACCGGTTACGGCCATGATGAAAGTTGACCGCAACGCCCTGAAAGGTCAAGCAGAAACAGCAGCGCAAATGCGGGTGGAATCGCTGAGATAGCGCAAGTGGGGTGAAGTCGGCTAAAACTGCACCGAGCTACTGAGGAGAATGACATGAAGCCGAACCGCACTTTGGGAAATCCTGACGCCGAGCGTGGCACCGAAGCAGAAGTGGTCTTTGCTGGCCGCTTCACGGACCACGTTGCCGTGGTGACTGGTGCTGGTTCAGGAATTGGTCGAGCAACCGCTCGCCGGCTTGGCGCTGAAGGGGCAAAAGTTTCGTGTCTTGACATCAACGCCGAGAACGCAGCGAGCGTGGCCGCAGAAATCACCGCTGCTGGTGGCACGGCCAAGGGATACGCCTGTGACATCACTGACGAAGATGCCGTCATGGCGGTAATTGCCGACACCGCTTCGAACTTTGGCCGCATCACTGTTGTTGCCAACGTTGCCGGCATTGGTGGCTTCAGTCACACCGTTGACCAGTCACTCGAGGGTTTCAACCGCATTATGGCCGTCAACGTGACTGGCACCTTCTTGATTTCAAAAGCCTCGTTGCCACATCTGCTTGATGGTGGCGGCGTGATTGTCAACGTCATCTCAACAGCTGGCGTCATGGGCCAGGCCTATTCGGCTGCTTACTGCGCATCAAAGGGCGCAGTGGTGCAGTTCACCAAGGCCCTGGCAGTTGAGTACATCGACAAAGGTGTCCGAGTCAATGGAGTAGCCCCCGGTGGCGTCGACACCCCACTGGCCTGGAATTTCCATTTGCCAGAAGGAGCAAACCCAAAGCAGCTTGACCGGCTCATGACGCCAATGGGCTTTTGCTCGCCAGCTGAAGTTGCCGGTGCGATTTGCTACCTCGCTTCAGATGAGGCCAGTTACGCCAGCGGCTCGATCTTGTCGGTGGACGGAGCGCTCAGCGCGTAGCCTCGCGACGTGCAGACGTTCGCCGAAAGCAACCGTCACGGGCAACTGCAGGTTGCCCTTGACGCCTCAGTGATCATCGGCGAACTCGGCGGCCCCGGCGTTGCTTTCCAACACCTTCTCCAAAGACTGAGTACTCGAGGCGATCTGCAACTCTCTGTCTTTGCGTTAGGGCTGAAGGCAGGCGACTTGTCGGTGCGGGTGCCAAAAAGCGTCACCCATCACCAGCGGAATTTGCCAGCACGACTCACTCGAGCCATGTGGCGCACCAGTGCGTGGCCGAGCATTCGCCATTTGACTGGCGCCGTTGATCTCGTGCACACGATGGGCGGCGTCATTCCCCCACGAGGCAACATGCCAATGCTCGTGACGGTCCATGATGCGACGCCGGTTACCCATGAAGGCCTGAGCTCACCAGCAGAGCGGAGTCGCTTGCAGTCGCTCCGCCGAGCAATGGATGGCGGAGCCATGGTCCACACGCCAACCCAAGCGGTGAAAGCTGACCTCGTATCGTTTCTTGGTCTCGAACAACAAAGGATCGCCGTTGTTCCCTTTGCCGTGCCGGTGCTTGAATCTCGGGACCAAGTTGGCGTTGACAAGTGGTTGCCGCAAGGCACGGATCGTTACGTTGTGGCGCTCGGTGCTGCAACCCCACGCAAAGGGTATTCGTATCTCAT
>CANGPX010000066.1 GCA_947456095.1 Acidimicrobiaceae bacterium | reverse complement strand
TGTGCATTGAACAACACGACGAATGGACGGCTTCTGAGCGTCGCTATTTGTCAGAAGGGTCCATGGCACTGCTCACCGTGAAGGACACCACAGCAGCCCTCATTGGCAAGCAATCAGCACTCGTGGCAAGATCAGACAAGCGTTGAGTTTGCTCCTGTCCAAGTGACACCACTCAGCGGGACGTGATCTGCATTCCTCTCCAATTTCAGCCAACAGTACTGAGGTTGAGCCAGTTTTACTTGCAGAGCTCATCAACTCTGCGTTCGTCATTCGAAAGCAGTTTGACCAAAATGAACGAAAACCAGATGATGACCGGATTGGGATTCTCTCGGCAGAAAAAATATTTCGGAATATCGTTGGCTGAAACTTGTTCAGTTCAAAGAGACACTTTTAATTTCTCCGGTCAACCAAGCACTTTGGTGCAAGATGCCAACGGAGATTCGATCCTTTGGTTTCCATGGCCGAAGAGACCGGAGCTGGGTTTCCTCCACAAATTGAGGACGCACTCTGCCGCCGATAATGTTCATTATGATACTTAGGTATCAATCCGCTCGGAGCCCGGTCAAGAGGCGCCCTCTCTCGAGTTAGTAGGCTCTTCACGTGGACAGCGACCAAGCGTATGTCTCTGACGTTGTTGAGCAAGATGCTCCGCTCGCATCGATCACTTGGCGAGAACTCGCTGTCGTTGGCCTTGGAGGCGCTCTCGGCGTCGGTCTGCGCTACTTCGTCACTCAAAGCCTTCCAGAGGGCCTCCAGAGCCACGGAGCCGTTGGCATTTTCACTCCACTGCTATATATCAACACCGCAGGCGCTTTCTTGCTCGGCCTCGTCCTGCCATTGTTCAGCCATGCCGGTCGACATCATTTGCGCTTAGGCGTCACCACGGGCGTCATTGGCGGATTTACCTCCTATGGCGCCTTAGCCGACCTCACTCGGCAGCAAATCGTCGAACACGTGAGTTCTGGGCGAGTGCTGCTTGATCTTTCGGTGGCACTGTTGCTCGGAATCCTCGCGGTCACGTTCGGACATTTTCTCGGCGCTCGTCACATTCGTCGGTTGGGTTCATGACTGCACTGTGGGTGATGATCGCTGGTGCTCTCGGGGCAATGGGTCGCTTCAGCCTTGATCGAGTCATTGAGCGAGCATTTCATCGTCCAACGGTAGCTGGCATTGTTGTCGTCAATCTTGTTGGTTCATTTGTCCTTGGCGCCATTATCGGCGCCTCGGTGCACACGGGGGGTGGCTCTCCCCTGCCGCATCTGTCAACAACGACCTCTGTCGCACTTACCGCTGGATTGTGTGGCGGATTCACCACCTTTTCAACCGCAATGGCTGACACCCTTCGACTCTTCCAAGATGGCAGGAGTGGACAAGCGCTCTTTCACTTATTTGGAACTTTCGCCGGAGCCGTCATGTGCTGCCAGCTGGGCTACGCCTTCTTCGCTTGACCACTCCTGCCAGGGACGCTGACAATGGCCTCTGTCAGTTGTTGTCGGATCCGAAAAAAGCAGTGTTCAATCTTCGTGCGATCTTGCCAGTCGTTGAAGGCTTGGGTCATCCGAGGTACGTGGTCGGAATACTTTGTTCGAGATGAGGAGAATCTGACACGTTCGCCTTGCACATTCTAGTGTTAAGTATCTCATCTGCTTTTTCCTCTTGCAAAAGTATGATAGGAAAGGAAGGTGTCGAGGAATTGCCTTGGCGGTCCTCGATGAATGATAATTATGTGAATTCAGTACGAGGAGCTGAAAATCATGATCAATGAGGATATCCACAACGCAGACCAGATTCCAAGAGTGCGCCGTCCGGTCGTTCCTGCCGCCCAAGCGCAACCAATGATCGTTGCCGCCACGATTGAACTCCTGCGAGAACTCCCCTTTGATCAGGTCACTGCCAAGATCATCTCGGAAAAAGTGCATCTCACCATGCCAACAATCTGGAGGAATTTTGGCTCCATGGAGGGTCTGCTCACCTACGCGTGCAGTGTGCTCATGGCAGGCGCAGTGGAGCGCTGGAGAGAGAATGGCTCCCTTCCGACCATCACCATTTTCTTTGATCCTGACATTATTTTGCGCACACGGCTCGTTGCTTGGCTCATTGGCGAGGGCGCCAACCCAGAACTTTTCCGCAGTCCCCTCCTCGGCTCTCTCATTGAAGAGTTTCGAGGCGTCATGCCAGAGGCAAACGAGCGTGCTGCTACCTCGTGGATCTACATCACCACCACGCTGTTGCAAGGCAATGCCCTCTTTGGAGAGGTGAACGGCATCTCGGAAGAAATCGTTGCTGACAACTACGCGCTCATGACGTACTTTCGTGATCTCCTCCCGCAAGCCGCTGAAGCGTTGGGTTGGAACAACTGACCCCTGCTTCGCGCAAACCTTCTGCACGAGCCACAGAGTTGCCTTAGGCTTCGGTGGTCAAGGAGGCCGAAGATGGCAGAGTTACTCAACCGCACGTTTGGAGCACCGTTCGAAAGCATTGACGACGAACGGTTGTATCGAAAGCAGCGTTTAGCTGCGGGTTTTCGTCTCTTTGGAAAGTTTGGCTTCGATGAGGGTGTAGCTGGCCACATCACGGTTCGCGACCCAGGCGATGCCAATCGCTTCTGGGTGAATCCCTTTGGCATGTCGTTTTCTCATGTGCGAGTGTCAGATCTCATTTGTGTAGACCATGAGGGAAACGTCGTTGAAGGCAATGCCTTTGTCAATGGCGCGGCCTTTGCCATTCACTCACAAGTGCACGCAGCGCGTCCCGACGTTCTTGCCGCAGCCCACAGCCACTCGATCCATGGCAAGGCCTTCTCTTCACTCGGGAAAAAACTCGACCCCATCACACAAGATGTCTGCGCCTTCTACCAAGACCACGAGGTCTTTGATGATTTCACTGGCGTGGTCCTTGACACAGAAGAGGGAAAGCGCATTGCCCACGCGCTCGGTGGAGCAAAAGCCGCAATCCTTCGTAACCACGGATTGCTGACCGTTGGCCAAAGCGTGGAATCAGCAGTGTGGTGGTTCATCACGATGGAGCGATCCTGCCAAGCACAACTTTTGGCCAGTGCCGCTGGAACTCCGATCAACATTGATCACGCAGCCGCTGTTGCCACCCACGATGTTGTTGGCACAGAGGCAGCCGGTCAGTTCAGTTTCCAGCCGCTGTTTGATCAGATCATTCGCTTGCAACCTGATCTTCTTGACTAACCGTTTCTCTGGACTCACCACAGATCACTTGACGCTACGTGTTCTGCGTAGTTTGGCCATTTCATCCCAACGCTGAGTTCGAGAGCGAGTGCCAACTCGTTGCTCTGGGTTTGCTCGCTCTTCGAGTTGGCTAATTGCCCATCGACGCGGTGAAGAAGGGCTGTTTGCAACACACTGATGACGTCGACATTATTTGAGCCGACGACCTCAAAACCAATCTGTGTTGACCCAAGCATCATGTTGAGCAGAGCGAATTGCACGAGGTCGCGTTGGTCGCTGAGGAAGATTCCATGAGAATTCTGCGCTCTTGCTCGTGCCATTGAGCGCCACTGTTCGGGCGTGTTCTTCGTTGTTGCGACAACGCCGTGACGCTGCTCATAGGTCGCAAGTTCGTATCCTGCCAGCATTTGGAAAAATGACGCTTGGCCGAGTTCGTGGCCCTCGCCGAGGTGCTCTCGAAAGAGGTCCAAAAAGCGCAATTCTTTTCGCTGGAAGACTTCTGGTGCGAGTTCATAGAGGTCTGCTTCCAAGAGGCGATGCATGAAGAGCCACAAGTGCAGGTTCATAAATCCTTCAATCGTCGTGCAGACAAAGCTTGCCCGTTTGACCGAACCGGCAACTGGTTCGCTGTTCGACGCAGCCTCAAAGCAGGCGTCAAGTGTTCGGTTGCACAATTTCTGACCCAACAGCGCGATCCGCATGATTTCTTTTGACAGCAATTGGATCTGCATCACCCGACTGAGATACGGCACGAGTGAAGCAAGGGCGACAAAGGTAAAGAGTTCATCATCTGCTGCTTGTGCCAAAGAATGCTCTTGGTTCGCCATCTCCCCTGCTTCAGCGAACAAACCCTGCTCTTCATAGAAGCGTCGGAGTCGAGCACGAACCAACACCCCCAAGATGGGTGGAAGCGGTATGTGCAGGAGTGGGCTTAAGAACGCCTCTACGTGCTGGCCCTCCCCCGCCAGCATGGCAAAGACCCGCATCCAAAACTCTTCGTGTTTGAGTGACGCAGGAATACTTGGGGTTTTATTGAACCAGTCCTCGGTCAAGGCTCGCAGGATCTCAACATCAATTCCAGGTGAGGTGGTTCTTTCTTGACCGTGAGCGTCGCTTTCGCCCAAGGGCCCCATGGGTTGTTCGTGGTGAGCGTCTTTTTCGTTCATGGGACAACTGAACCACGCGGCTGCGCGACGCAGCCGCAGCCACGCCAAAGAACACCTCTTTGCTGACCTTAAGCAATTGCCTGTTGGCGTTAGCCCCGTGCGTCGAAAGTCTGCACCAAGGTTCGAGCTGCTCGAGCTTCATCAACGCGACCAACCGGCGTCGTTCGTGGTGCGGCAAACACGGCTTGCTCGTTGTTGAGCGCATCATCGAGGGCAACTTCAAACGCTTGCGCTAAGGCTTCAAGGGTTTGCAAGCTTTCCGTCTCAGTGGGCTCAATCATGAGCGCTTCATCGACAATGAGCGGAAAGTACACGGTTGGAGCATGAAAGCCCTCTTCCATGATGCGCTTGGCCATATCGAGCGCTTTCACCCCGTGGTCTTTGCGCAACTTTGCCAGCGACAGCACAACTTCATGCATACACGGACGATCAAAAGCGACATCGAACTTGGCCGAAAGACGCTGGCGGATCCAATTTGCGTTGAGGACTGCCCGCTCCGAAACTCTCCTCAGGCCATCGCCACCATGCACCTCGATATAGGCCAATGCTCGAGCAAGCACCAAGGAATTGCCATGCCAACCATGAACCCTGCCAATGGACTTCGGTGGCTTCACCCAGTCATACACCCCGGGCGCGACTTCTTGAGCACGAGGTCCGGGAAGAAAATCGACGAGTCGTGGAGATACAGCAACGGGACCAGCACCTGGTCCCCCACCGCCGTGTGGTGTGGCGAACGTCTTGTGCAGGTTCATATGGACAATGTCAAAGCCCATATCGCCTGGGCGCACCACGCCCATGATGGCGTTGAGGTTCGCCCCGTCGTAATAGAGCAGGCCGCCAACATTGTGCAACGCAGCAGCAATTTCGGCGATGTCTTCTTCAAAGAGACCAAGGGTGTTTGGATTGGTCAACATAATGCCGGCAACATCGGTATCAAGTGCAGCCTTTAAGGCTGCTAGGTCAACACAACCACGATCATCTGAAGCAATGGTGGTGACCTCGTAGCCACCGAGGGTGACGGATGCAGGATTTGTCCCGTGAGCTGAGTCAGGAATAATGATGCGCCGGCGTACATCGCCATTTGCTTCGTGATACGCCCGCATTAAGAGCAAGCCCGTCAACTCACCAGCTGCACCAGCTGCGGGCTGCAAGGTGGCAGCAGCCATACCAGTGACTTCACACAGTGCGCGCTCAAGAGACACAAAGGTCTCAAGCCAACCTTGCGTCAGCGACGCGGGGGCACCTGGGTGCACACCGGCCAACCCTGGCATCGAGGCAACCGCATCGCAGATCTTTGGGTTGTACTTCATGGTGCACGATCCGAGCGGATACGCACCTAAGTCAACGGAGAATTGTCGATGGCTGAGACGGGTCACGTGAGCAACGAGGTCGCGCTCAGAAACCTCCGCTAACGGAACCGGGTGATCAGATAACAGGCTGGCGTCAAAGAGTTCCTCGGCTGACCACTGCGGTACACCGGTCGTTCGAAGTTGATACGCACTTCGTCCTGGTTGGCTGAGTTCAAAAATGGTCGGTTCTGCATCTTTGCCCATGAGTGGAGCCGAAGACGCCTTGCCGCCTGCTGCGGTGTTCAACGTGGTCACTTGGCCACCTCCTCAAGTGCGGCTGCAAAATCGTCAATTTCCTTTGCGGTTCGACGTTCGGTGACCGAGACGAGGAGTACATGGCCAAGGACGTCATCGCTCAGTGATGGATCAGGACCGCCAGTCAACGCGCTCACGGCAATTCCAGCCAAGAAGCCTCGTGCCGCCATCTCATTGACGACTTGTGTCGCAGGCTTCACGGTGCGAACGGCGAGTTCACGAAACACGCCGAGGTCTGGGTGGAGCAAGGTTGCACCGGAACCACCCTTCAAGTGATTAGCAAGATACCGAGTACCTCGAGCACACGCCAATGCCATCTCGGCAAAGCCTTCAGTGCCAAGCCAGCCCAGCTGAATGGATGCGGCAACGGCCATCAAGGTTTGATTGGAACAGATATTTGACGACGCCTTCTCTCGTCGAATGTCTTGCTCGCGAGTACGAAGCGTCGTGACATAGGCCCGCCGACCCTCAACATCGACCGTTTCGCCGACAATACGACCTGGCAGACGACGGATTTCTTTGATCGAGCAGGCAAACAGTCCGAGGTACGGGCCACCAAAACTGAGCGCAGTACCAAACCCTTGGCCTTCGCCAACAACGACGTCAGCACCATAAGAACCTGGGGTTTTCAAGACGCCACTGGCAACCGGGTCGGCAGCGACGACCATGATTGCCCCCGTTCGGTCGCACAGTGCTCGAACCGCGCTCAAGTCTTCCAAGCCGCCCAAATAGTTCGGTTGAGCAACGACAATCACGCCGCACGTTCCTTCAATGGCTGAGAAATCGGTCAATCCATCTATGAGGGGCACGACTTCTAAGTGATGTCCTGTGCCACGAGCGAAGGTCGCAACCACTTGCCGCCAGTGAGGGTGCACCCCAGCAGACAGCACCACACGATTTGAGCCACTTGAGGCAACACCCAAGTTGACCCCTTCAACGAGGGCGGTCGCACCGTCATAGAGCGAAGCATTCGAAACGGGGAGACCATAGATGCGAGCAATCATGGTTTGAAACTCAAAGATTGCCTGCAGCACGCCTTGAGCCACCTCCGGCTGATACGGCGTGTACGCAGTCACAAACTCAGAGCGGCCCGCTAAGGCTTTCACCACGGGGGGAAGTTCGTGGTCGTAGGCGCCACTCCCAGCGAAACACAGCATCTGGTCACTACGCGCAGTGTTGCGCTTTGCTCGCTCTTCAAATCTGCTCAGCACGTCTGGCTCGTTCATGCCATCGGCAATTTCGAGCCCTCGAGCGAGGCGAAGAGCTTCAGGCACGGCATTGAAGAGTTCCTCGGTTGAAGACAGGCCGAGGAAATCCAGCATGCTGCGAAGTTCATCGTTTGTGTGAGGAAGGTAATCAGCCATCATCGCTCCTTGATTGGCCAGAAGGGTAATTGCACCAGACGTCCCGGCAGCGCACGACCGCGAACAATGACGTCAACCGCGTCACCAGCGACAAGGCCCTCGGAGGTATTGATGAACCCCATGGCGATTCCCGATCCAAGCATGGGCGAGAAATTGCCGCTCGTCACTTCGCCGATAACACTTCCCTCGCGTTCAAGAACCGCCCCTTCTCGTGGCGGTTGGCGACCTTCGGTGACAATACCGACGAGGCGACGAACACTGCCATCTCGTCGCTCTGCTTCGAGAGCGGCCCGGCCGATGAAGGTCTCTTTGTTCCAACCAATGACCCAATTGAGATTTGCCTCAAGTGGGGTGATGTGAGGGCTCAATTCATGACCGTGGAGAGGAAGACCGGCTTCAAGGCGAAGGGTATCTCGAGCCCCGAGGCCTGCAGGCGTGACGCCTGATTCCAAGATCTTTTGGAAGAACCGCTCAGCAGCATCAACCGGCACGGCAATCTCGAGGCCATCTTCGCCGGTGTAGCCCGTGCCCGCGACCACAACTTGTGCTCCATCGACCACGAGTTCTGCCACGGCAAAACGTCCAATAGCGGCAATTTCAGGCGAAAATGTTGCTACCAGTGTGCGAGCCATGGGGCCTTGTACCGCTAGTACTGCCCGCTCGCTCGTGACGTCGGTCCCACCAAGTGCTGCGCGAGCACTGGTCGTATTAGACGCATTGGGCATGACGTCGAATCGAGTCTCATTCACCCACCAGACAATGATGTCGTCGACGACTCCGCCTTGTTCATTGAGCAGATGCGTGTACTGCGCCCGTCCTGGCTGGATTCGACGCAGGTCATTGGTCAACGTTTGTTGCAGTGTTGAGAACGCCGATTCGCCTGAGAGGCGGACCGTACCCAAGTGGCTGACGTCGAACACGACCGCAGAGTTGCGACAGGCTTTGTGCTCAGCCAAGGTTCCTTCGCCATAGGAAATTGGCATGTCCCATCCACCAAAAGGAACAAGCTTTGCTCCGAGCGCAAGATGTGCTTGTTCGAGTGGGCTGTGGCGCGTTTCGTCCATGATTCTCCTCAGGCTGCTCGATCGAGTGGGAGTTCAATGCCGTGTTTCCGGCAAAGTTCCTCGAGCTCTCGATGCCCAACGAGGACAATTTCGAGCTCTGGATACAGAAGCTTCGCAAGTCTCACCTTGGCCATTTTGCGGGCGAAGCGGCGGGAATCCCCTACGGTCAATTCAACAAAAGACGCTCGTTCAGGGAGATAGAAGTCAGGGCAAAACGCCTTGGTCACGGACCCCTCGCTCCCCCATGACAGTGGCAGGGTCACGGGTTCATAGGCCCAAGCAATGCCGTACAGGCTTAACAATTTTGCGAACGCACGCTCAGAAGGGTGGGCAAAAGCAGTCCGCGGCGCTTCGAGCAGTGAAGGATGGTGCCGAGGAGAGGTGCCCAACTCAGTCATGCCGTGCGCTTGACCTTGCCTGCCCGACTGAGGTCGCGGTGGAGTTCAACGATTTCTGCCTCAAGTGAGGAGACAACACCTGACATCGAGATGATGTTAAACACACCCTGCCCACCAGCCAACAAGTCGACGACTTCGCCGTTGGACTGCGCGAGCACAGATGAAGTCGAGGTCAACACGAGCTGTGTGCCTGAGAGGTCGACGTTGAGAGAGAGGCGGAGGCAATCAACTGCGCGCCGGGCTGCTTGCAACGAGAGTCCTGCATCAAGGAGCTGCTTGATGACTTTGAGTTCAACAACATCTCGATAGCTGTATTTGCGCTTTGAGCCGCTGCCGCTCGCCGAAGTAACCGATGGAGTCAGCAATCCAGTCCTTGCCCAGTAATCGAGTTGGCGATAGGTCACCCCAACAAGCGCGCACACCTGCGGGCCGCTGAATTCTTCAACTGCATCAAACTCGCTCATCATGGCAACTCCTCAGTTCCGACACTGGAGTCCCAATGTTAGACGCAGGAACCACAACGGCGTAATTCCAACCTTGTGATCAATTCTCTGCGTGCAAATCTGGACGCCCCAAATTGGTCGAGGACGCCTCTGCGTGGCGTCGAGCAGGAATGCGACCGGCGAGGTATGCGCTTCGACCAGCGCTCACCCCAGCAGCAATCGCTTCTGCCATGAGCACGGGGTGAGCTGCTCGATTGATGGCGGTCGCCGCCAGAACTCCATCACAACCAAGTTCCATGGCCAAAGCAGCGTCTGAGGCTGTCCCAATACCGGCATCCAAGATCACCGGGCAGCTCACGCGCTCGGCAATGAGTGAAATGGCGTGAGGATTCAAGATGCCAAGACCGCTTCCAATGGGTGATCCAAGTGGCATCACTGCCGCGCATCCAAGTCCTTCGAGTCGCAGTGCAGTGACGAGGTCATCGCTCGTGTAGGCAAAGACGTGAAAACCATCTTGAACAAGGATTTCTGCTGCTCGAAGGAGTTCCACGGCGTCAGGCAACAACGTGTCGTCATCACCAATGACTTCTAACTTCACCCACGAGGTCTCAAATGCTTCGCGAGCGAGTTGCGCACACAGCACCGCTTCGGCCGCTGTCTGGCATCCTGCGGTATTTGGCAGCAATTCGAGGCCAAGTTCGCGCACCATGGTCAACAGTTCGCTTCCCCCGCCAACGTCGACTCGGCGAACGGCGACCGTTGCTACTTGTGACTTCGACGCCACAATGCTGTCCCGCAAGAGTTCAAGATTGGCCATGCCACCCGTACCAATGAGTAACCGTGAATGCAGAGTCACTCCACCAATGGTTAACGCATTGTCCACATGGTCACCCTACAAGCGCTCTGGCATCTCTCGGTTGTGCCCCTCCTTTAGGATGGGAGGCATGCAACCCGTTGTCGTCCTGTCGATTGCCGGTTCAGACTCAGGCGGCGGAGCGGGAATCCAAGCTGACCTCCATAGTTTTGCCGCTGCGGGAACCTTTGGCACGACTGCCATCACCGCCATCACCGCGCAGAACACCCTTGGAGTGACTGCGGTGCAAGTCCTCCAACCATCACTCGTTGTTGCACAAATCGATGCCGTGTTGAGCGACTTCGCAGTTTCCGCAATCAAAACGGGCATGCTCGGCAACGCAGCAGTCGTGACCGCCGTGGCAGACCGATTGCAAGAAGTTGACCTCCCCTTGGTGGTCGATCCGGTACTGATCTCAACCACCGGATCGATGTTGCTTGACGAAGGTGGGCTCGAGGCCTATCGGGACTGCCTTCTTGGCCGTGCGCAAATCGTCACGCCCAATCGTGATGAACTTGCTGCCCTTTTGGGATTGGCGCCCCAGTCCATTGCGACGACTGATCAGCTCCGACGCTGTGCGATTGAGCTCTCTCACGCGACAAAGACTGTGGTGGTGGCCAAGGGCGGCCACGTTCGACCCGTTGATGGACGAGTGGTCGATTTGGTCGTCAACGGCGACCACGTTCGCTCACTTCCTCAGGCCTATGTGACGACGGTAAATGACCACGGTACGGGTTGTTCATTTGCCGCTTCACTCGCAGCTCATCTTGGCAAAGGGCTTCTTCTGGACGACGCCATTGACCAAGCGCAGCTCTTTGTCCATCGCGCACTGAAAGGTGCAATGACGTGGCAACTTGGCCAGGGCCATGGACCAATTGATCACCATGGCCTGCAGGCACTTGAGCAGCAAAGCCGAGTGAGCTAATGGCCGGAGTTCCACGACGCAGAGCACCTTGGTTGGCGCAAACGGGTCCTGCGGCTCCGCCCAAGATGACCAGATTTGCCCGCATGCGTCGAGCGGTTCGCACGACGGTGCTGTTCACCTCGGGTGAAACCTCACTCTCGGTCATCGTGGCAATCGCCACGATTGTCGAAGGTGCTGTTGCTTGTTCAGTCTTGCTGTTAGTCCTTCAACACAGAAGTTCAAGTGCCCTCGCAGCAAAACTCGGCGTCACGAATTCAGAGTGGATTGCTCTTGGCGCGGTAGCGCTTGCGATTCTGGGATGCACGGTGGT
>CANGPX010000065.1 GCA_947456095.1 Acidimicrobiaceae bacterium | reverse complement strand
CTCGAACCCGCGACCCCACGATTATGAGCCGTGTGCTCTAACCAACTGAGCTACGCCGCAAAGCGAGCCCCCTGTCAGAATCGAACTGACGACCTTTTCCTTACCATGGAAACGCTCTGCCGACTGAGCTAAGGGGGCCTTCAGGCAAATTGCCGTGAGTGAACATGATAGCCACCGGCGAGGTGCGCGCAAAACGAGGGGGGACCTCACCCCATTCGCTCTAGATTATGAAGGTGCAAATCCGGCCCGCAACCATGGAAGATGCCGAAGCTATTCGTGACATCTACAACGTGGAAGTTGAAGCATCGACCGTGACGTTCGATCTCATTGCACGCACAGAGGCTGAACAACGCGTCTGGATGCACGACCACAGCGGCGCGTATCCTTGCCTTGTAGCTGTTGCCACCGACGAGGCGTCCTTCGAGCCCGGTGCAGTCTTGGGCTACGCCTCACTGTCACCATTTCGTGATCGACCGGCATACGCCACGACGGTCGAGAACTCGGTCTATGTCGACCGACAGGCGCGTGGCTTTGGACTTGGCAAGCAACTCCTTGTGGCCATTGTCGAAGCGGCGAAGAACCAGGGCTTTCACTCGGTCATTGCCCGCATCACTGGCCACAACGGACTCTCAGTCACCCTTCACCAACAAGTTGGCTTCGAAACCGTTGGCATTGAGCGTGAAGTCGGTCGCAAACATGGTGTCTGGCTCGACGTCATCGAGCTCCAACTCCTGCTCGACTAACGCGCCTCATTGTGCGTCGCAAACTTCAAAAACACTGGTTCGAAGACGTCCTGGTCTTCAACAAAGCGTGCTTCGACCGCCAGCGGAATTGTCCAGCGACCAAGCGGACAGAGAAAAATCAGCAACATGGCAAGCAACACGCCTGCGGTTGCCAGCGGATCAGTGTGGAGCAAACTCGTGACGAGTGCTTGGCCACCAGGAAGTCCAATGAACGGGGCAATGACCGTGATCGCCACAATCGTGGTGCGAAGACGCCCCGTGGCGAGGGCAGCAAGCACGACAATGCCCCAAGTGAGATACCACGGTTGAATGACGGGTCCCAAGATCACGAGAACAAGCAGTGACAGGCCAACGGCTTTCACCGACCCAATGCGATCGACCTTGGTGAACAGCCAAATGGCAAAGCCAAGAGCGACAAGTTCACACAACACCCGAGTGATGGAGATCCACGTCGTCATCGCAATGGCAGAACCCAACGAATGACTGATACCTGACAGCAACATGCCAAGGCCCGTGGCTGGAGCGGTCCAACTTCTCACTGTTCCAGGACTGGCCAAGTTCTTCACCCAACCAAAACCGAGACCACTGCCGAAACTTAGGGCCAGGAAAATCACCGAAGTGATGACGCCAGCTTCAATGAGTGGCTTCAACCGCTGCTTCACACTCGCCTTTGGGCCAAGTGCTTCCCAAGCGACGTAAAAGACGCCAAGCATGGCTGGGGCTTTCACCGCTGCGGCACAAACGCACAAGGTGATCGCCCACCAAAAGCGGCCCTTTCTCGCCATGGCAAAACCACAGATCAAGAATCCAGCCATCAGCGCGTCGTTGTGTGAGCCACTGACGAACGACAAGATGACAAGGGGATTGAGCACTCCAAGCACGAAGGCGCGTCCCGGGTCGCGGCCAAGTGACTTGGCCAACATTGGCACCCCAACAGCAACGAGGCCATAGCCAAACAGCGCAGATGCACGAAGCCACAAAATCGTGACAATCGAGTGGTGAAAACTCATTCGGGCAAAGAGGCCATCGGCCACGAGGAACAGCGGCCCATAAGGAGCCGGTGCGTTCTTCCACAGCGAGTCGACCGGGAAGGTGTAGGTCGAAGCACCCAAGGTCCACGGACCATAGAGGTATGGGTTGACATGATGCGAAACCATCTCGCCCTGGGCGGCGTAACTAAACACATCTCTCGAAAACATTGGAGCGGCAATCAGTAGTGGCACCACCCAGCACGTGGCCATGATCGCCAATGACTTCATTGGCACCCCAGGGCGAAGGGCAAGTGCGCGCAGCAGGTGCACCCAGGTGCGCAGCAACAACACCAGTCCGCCGTAGACGAGAACCAAGGCTGCGAGCAACATCGCATCATTGTCTGGTGGACCAGCAGCAGAGGGCTCACCAAAGAACCACGTTCCGGCGAGCTCGTACTTAAACGGGGAGTTCGGGAATGACCCGCCAACGGCGATGGCGCAGATCGCAATGAAGCCCAAGATTCCCGGTACGAGAAGCCAACTCCAATCGTCAGCCGGTATGGGCTCTCGACGTCGCATCCGTCCACCGAGCGAATACGGCTCAAGTCGCATCACGACGCGGTCGGCCCATGCAGTGGAGCGTTCGAGCAATGAGGTCGAAGGAACTTTTGTTTCCGCCTCAGTCGCAACGTCCAACGGTGAACTCCACTTCGTCTTGATCAATGCCTTGCTGCAGGTAGTGCCAAATACTGTCAGAAACAACGTCGGCCCGGTAGATCGCATCTACCGGGCCGGACGCCGTGGTGGGCCCGGAGGGATTCGAACCCACGTAGGCTGAGCCGACTGGTTTACAGCCAGTTTCCTTTGGCCACTCGGACACGGACCCGGACCAATCCTAGCCGGTTGGAATGGTTCTCTTTCCAGTGCCAGATCTGCCACCATTGACTTAGGCTCACGGGCTTCGTACGATGCCCTGAAGAGCCCTAGAGGAGTTGGACCATGAAGAACCGTAAATTGATCGTTGGAGCCCTCACTGGGGTGAGTGTTGCGAGCTCTGGCTTCATCATGAGCGTCGGAGCCGGAGCATCAACTCCCACTCCGTACTACGCCTGCTTGAAGAACGGCTCACTTTTGACTGTGACTGCGTCAGCGAGCCTTCAGTGTGCTGCTGGTGCGCAGAAGATCACCCTTGTGAGCCCCGGCGCGCAAGGCGCACAAGGACCGCAAGGAGTTCTTGGGGCCAAAGGCGCCCAAGGAAGTCGAGGGGCAACTGGACCCGTTGGTCCGGCCGGCTCAACTGGCTTTACAGGGGCGAGAGGTCCTCAAGGCGCCATTGGCTTGAAAGGCGCGCAAGGTGCTGATGGGCTCGACGGCGCGCAAGGTGCTGATGGGCTCGACGGCGCGCAAGGTGCTGATGGGCTCGACGGCGCGCAAGGTGCTGATGGTTTCCAAGGTGCAGATGGTTTTCAAGGACCTCAAGGAGCTGATGGCTTCCAAGGTGCAGATGGCGTCCAAGGACCCCAAGGAGCTGATGGCTTCCAAGGTGCAGATGGTTTTCAAGGACCTCAAGGAGCTGATGGCTTCCAAGGTGCAGATGGCGTCCAAGGACCCCAAGGAGCTGATGGCTTCCAAGGACCTCAAGGTGCTGACGGTGCTGACGGCGTGCAGGGTCCTCAAGGTGTAATCGGGCTCCAAGGTGCGGACGGTGCTGACGGCGTACAGGGTCCTCAAGGTGTAATCGGGCTCCAAGGTGCGGACGGTACTGACGGCGCACCGGGTCCTCAAGGTGCCCCCGGTGCCCCCGGTGCACAGGGTGCGCCTGGATCTCAGGGGGCTTCAGGCGCTCTGAGTCAAGACTGTGCTGCCCGCTTCCCAGGCGCAAACCTCGCTGGATGCGATCTTTCGTCGCTCAACCTCACCTCGTCAAACTTAAAGGGTGCAAACTTCGCAGGAGCTGATTTGAGTGGATCTCATATTGGCAATGCGGCCGGCGCCAACTTTGCCATGGCTGATTTGACCGGCACTGTCATTGGTTCAGCTGTTGGTGCGAACTTCGCTGGTGCTCAAATTGTTGACACGTCGTTTTTTGGAGCGGCGCTCCAAGGAGCGAATTTTGGAGGCGCAGTCTTAACTGGCAGCGTTGTCTTGGACAGTGCGAACTTCACTGGGGCCAACACCCTCGGTCTTACTGGTGCATCATCAGTCTTTTCTTCTTCAGGGATCACCTGCCCTGACGGTGGTGGCACCTCGGGCTCCTACATATGCACGGGCTGGGGCGCTTAAGCCTCCGAGGCTTTCTCTGTAGCCGGTACGCTCATAGACATGCCTAGTTTCGACATCGTCTCTGAAGTTGACCTCCAAGAAGTCAAAAATGCTGTTGATCAAGCGAACCGTGAGGCAACGACACGCTTTGACTTCAAAAACACCGACTCCACCATTGAAATTGGTGACCTCGAGTTGACCTTGGCTTCGTCAACTGAAGACCGCATCCGGGCCCTCTACCAAGTGCTGGAAGAAAAGTTGGTCAAGCGTGAGGTTTCACTCAAGTCGTTAGAGCCGGGCAAGATCGAAGAAGCGGCCAAAGGCACCGCCCGTCAGAAGATCAAGTTGAAAGCTGGACTCTCTCAAGACGTGGCGAAGCAAATCAATCGCTTTATCAAAGAGCAGAACGTGAAGGGCATCTCTTCGCAAACCCAAGGCGAGCAGATCCGAGTGACCGGCAAGAAGCGTGATGAGTTGCAAGACATCATCAGTGCTTGCAAGGGCAATGACTTCGGCGTGCCCTTGCAGTTCAACAACTTCCGAGAATAAGGCTCAGTTCGGAAGTTCAGTCTTTTCTTCTGCAGTCAAGTGCTCCTCGAACTCTTCGAGTTCGCCAATGTGGAAGATCTTGTTAAACACGACAAGCTTCAAGATCCAAAAGATGCCAAACGACAAGATGTTGGCAGCCTGCAACATGACGGTAGTCAACAAGTGGCCAGTGTCGTGGCTCTGGGTGTAACCCTTCACCAAGAACGCACCAACGAGCGAGAACGAGGTGCCAAGAAGCGACATGCCCCAAAAGGGGAGCACTTCTTTGCGCATATGACTCCGGCCAGACTTGCCCCACGCCCACTTGCGGTTCAAGTAATAACTCGGAACTGATGCCACGGCGTTGCCAATCATGGTGGCCCAGATCTGTCCTTGGACCAGTTTCAGCCCATAGACAATGCCAATCGTGGCAAAGGAGACCAGCGTTGAAATCACCGATACCGAGGTAAAGCGAATGAGCTTTTTTCCCTCGTGGGTTTTCGACCAAGCAAGCAGTTCTGATGGCCGAGTTGGGAGCGACATAGGTGCCACCCTAGTGAACCTCACGGCCCAAGATGAACCAAGAACAGTGTTCCCCCTGTTCAGACCTCAACTGCATTGGCTTGAGCAATGGCCCCAAAGTAGGCAGCCGAAGGCTTCGGCGTGCGCACAAAGGTGGTGCGGTCAACAGCCACAAGGCCGAACGTTGGCTTGTAGCCAAACACCCATTCAAAGTTGTCGAGCAGGCTCCAGCAGAAGTAGCCCCGCAGGTCAATGCCATCTTCAAGGACTCCATGTGCTGAGGCAATGGCGCGACCAAGGTATTCAATGCGGTCTTCATCGTTGTCCGTGCCAATGCCGTTCTCGGTCAAATACACCGGGAGTCCCGTGACCTCAGCTGCTCGGCGAACGGTCGCACCTGTGCACTCAGGGTAAAACTCGTAACCCATGAGGGTTCGGCGAACATCTTCACCTGGCTCAATCACGCCATTGGGTCCAACAAGGTGACGGGTGTAGCACTGGACGCCAATGAAATCATCACCCTCTGTGGCGGCCAAATAGCGGTCTTCCATGTGTGAACGGAACTCATGGAGATGCGCTTCACCACCTGGGAGTGCTTGCCAATCAGCCATTGACAACGTCATGCCAATGGGGAAGGTTCCCGGACCTGCTCGAAGAGCATCAACCGCCAATCGATGTGCTCGACACAAGGCGTCAGCAACCACGTCGTAGCGCGCTTTGTCGGCTACGCCACCAGGCGGAAAGAAGCCAATGCGATAGCCAATGAAGGCAACGATGTTCGGCTCATTGATCGTGCAGGCCATGGAAATGAGGTCGCCCAGGTGCTCCGTAGCTTTGGCGACAAAGCGACCAAAGCGTTCTGGAGCTTGCTCGTATTCGAAGCCACCAAGGTCAGCCAGCCACTGCGGAGTGGTGAAGTGATGAAAGGTGACCACTGGCTTGAGGCCACGCTGGTGGGCTGCGATGAGTTGGGCTCGGTAGTGATCGAGGGCAACGGTTGAGAACTCTCCATCTGCCGGCTCGATCCGGCTCCACTCAATCGAGAAGCGGTAGGCACCAAGTCCGAGGTCACTGACGATTTGCTGATCTTCATTCCAGCGGTTCCAAGAGTCGCAGGCATCACCCGAGGATTCGGCCGTTCCACTTCCTGGCGTGTGCTCAAAGCGCCACCAATCGTTGTTGGTGTTGCCGCCTTCAATTTGGTGGGCCGCAGTTGCGGTTCCCCAAAGGAAGTTGTCGGGAAAGGAAAGTACAGGAGCCATGGGTTGAGATTAGTTCCATTGCTGTGTTTGCACAGGGTCTTCCCCCTGCGAGAATAGACAGGTGAGCGCATCTCTTGACTTCCTCGTTCGTCTCCTTGATCTCGAACCCATTGAGGTCAATATCTTCCGAGGCATCCAGCCAAAAGAAGAACGCCAAAGGGTCTTTGGCGGCCAAGTGCTGGCCCAAGCACTCATCGCTGCTGGTCGCACTGTTGACCATGGACATGTGCACTCGCTGCACTCGTACTTCTTGCGTCCTGGCGACCCAAATGTCCCGATCCTCTACGAAGTTGACCGGATCCGTGACGGCAAGAGTTTCACCACTCGTCGAGTCGTGGCGATCCAACATGGTCGGGCAATCTTCAACATGCAGACGTCGTTTCATGTTGATGAACCAGGTTTTGAGCACGAACGGGCGATGCCTCAAGTGCCACGTCCCGAGACCTTGCTCAGCCTTCGTGAACGCTTGGCTTCGTGGCCCGGCGCCCAAGATGACTACGACTCGCGGGCGCACCCCATTGAACAGCGCTTCATTAGTGAACTGCCCTGGATTGACCGAACGGTCAGAGAACCAATTCAGCAACTCTGGCTCCGCTCAGACGGGAAATTGCCCGACGACCCACTCCTTCACGCAGCGGTTGCTACCTACGCCAGCGACATGAGCCTGTTTGACACGATCCTCTCCCCGCATGGGATCAACTGGGATGACCCAACGTTCATGGGAGCAAGCCTTGATCACTGCATGTGGTTCCACAAGTCATTTCGAGCAGACGACTGGCTGCTCTATGACACGGACTCCCCCGTCGCATCTGGTGCGCGAGGCCTCGCCCGTGGATTCCTCTACGACAGCGATGGTCGCTTGGTGGTCTCGATGGTCCAAGAAGGACTCTGCCGCGTTGTCGACCAACGCTGAGGCGAACTAGCCCCGGAGATTTGCTGGCACGTAGTCGCGCGCTTCGACACCGGTGTAGATCTGGCGCGGTCGAGCGATCTTTGCGTCTTGCTCCAAGAGTTCTTTGAAGTGCGCCAGCCAACCCGCCATGCGGGGAATGGCGAACAGCACGGTGAACATCTCCATTGGGAAACCCATGGCCTGGTAGATGAGACCCGAGTAGAAATCGACATTCGGGTAGAGGCGACGAGAAACGAAGTAGTCGTCGCTCAAGGCCACTTCTTCTAACTTCAAGGCAATGTCGAGCAGTGGCGACTTGCCCGTCACGGCAAAGACTTCATCAGCGGTCTTCTTAATGATCTTGGCCCGTGGGTCGTAGCTCTTATAGACACGGTGACCAAACCCCTGGAGGACCACTTCACCGCGCTTGACCCGCTCGATGTAGGCGGGAACGTTCTCAATGGTGCCAATCTCATTCAACATCTTGATGACGGCTTCATTGGCCCCACCGTGGCGAGGGCCGTAGAGGGCAGCTGCTGCTGCGGCGGCTGCCGAATATGGGTCAGCATGTGCTGAACCAACAACGCGCATCGCAGTTGTTCCGCAGTTCTGTTCATGGTCGGCGTGGAGAATGAACAACACGTCGAGGGCTCGGGCGAGAACCGGATCAGCTTCGTAACGGGGCTCTGCGACTTTGCGCATCATGGACAGAAAGTTCGACGTGAACGGCAGCGAGTTGTCTGGGTAGACAAATGGCATACCAACACTGAACCGGTGTGCTGCAGCGGCGAGCGTTGGGGCCTTGGCAATCAAGCGAATGATCTGCTTGTGGAGCGACTCTGTGTTGTCGATGTCCTTTGCGTCGGCGTAAAACGTCGACAGTGCGGCAAGAGCTGAAACCATCATGCCCATGGGGTGGGCGTCGTAGTGGAAGCCTTCCAAGAAGCGCTTCCGCACATTTTCGTGGATGAAGGTGTGATTCGTGATCTCGTGGGTCCACGCAGCCGATTGTGTGTCAGTTGGCAGCTCACCGTGGATGAGCAGATACGCGACTTCTAAGTAATTTGAGTGCTCGGCCAACTGCTCAATGGGGTAACCGCGGTAGCGCAGGATCCCTGCTTCGCCATCTAGATACGTAATGGAACTTTCGCAAGCCGCTGTTGACATGAACGCTGGGTCATAGAACCAAATTCCGGGCATGAGCTTCGACCATGCGGTTGCTGCAACACCTCCGTCAAGAATCGGAACTTCAACTGAAGCTCCAGTTCTGTTATCGGTAATGGTGATCGACTCGGCCACTAGAACGCCCCCCGTTAAGCTCTGCGCAACGCTCATCTTACGGCCTCAGGCGCTTCGCCCTCGCGACGGCTACTGACGGGCAACCGTGATGGTGCGCATGGCGGTGATCGCAGCGGTCTGCGTGCTGCGAGGCGGGGGCAACACGCTCACTTGAAGTCGGTAGTTGCTTCCGGGCTTTACCGTGAAGGTGTGCTGGCTCACTGCTTCGCTCGATGAAGCCTCAATGCGCACATGCGACGTGGCCTGCTTGGTGATTCCGCTGTCGAGGTTCACCAAGGTGAGGACAATGGCCACTGGTGCTTCATCGACATTGCCAAGATTTCCAATCACGACACCAATACCAATTGAGGTTGTGGGAAGAAGCACGATGTTCGTCCCCGTGCTTTGGAGTGGCAGTGCCGAAGGTGAGATTGAAATCGCCGAGATGGCCAAATGGTGTTGAGGCGCCAAGCTCGGCGAATTCGCCAGACGACTGAGATAGGTCGCTTGTCCTTGCGGGCTCAAACTTGCTCGGAGGTCATTCCATCTCGCTACAGCCAACTTTGCCTTGGCTGGTCCCGTCCACAGTGCCAACCGAGCTTGCGTCAACTCCTTCGCCGAGGCATCAATTTTTCCTGCGGCATCAGACAGTGCTGTTGACGCCGACCCAGGGACAACCTGAAGGGTCAGCACTTGGACCGTTGCTTTGGCAAACAGTGCCACCGCATCGGAGCGATTCAAGAGCGCCGTGGCGACAAAGTGCGAGGCATCTGCGGTCGTTGTTGTTCGGCGCAACAGCGCAGCTGACGAGGCCGTCGATGACGCCGACTGCGTGAGGCCAGTCAAGTCAGCGAGCAGTGCTTGGCGAGAAACCGAAGGGCCAACGAGCACAACGGCGTTCAACGCATCATTGAGGGTCGCCGAATCGGCGAGCAGCACATTGGCTTGATCGGTAAAACTGCCATCGCTCGTGATGAGAAAGCTCTTCGACGTCCGAGCCGCATGGACCGTAAACAGGGCCATCACCACGAGGACGACTGACACAACCGTGGCCAGGCGAACCCGGTTCTGACGAACCACGGCCGACCTACTTCGGGGTCGACGTCTAGCCATGTCTCAACTCTAGTAAACGAGTCTCGCTTGACTACTCGGCCTCAGATTTGATGCCAAGAAAGCCCTTGTTAAAACGGCAGGGTGTAGGAGTTCTCAAGTTCGTCTTGCAGCACCGTCGCCAAGGTGTCTGAAGTGTCGATCACCAACTCTTCTTCCAAGATGCGGGTGCGGTAGGTCCAGCCTTCTGGCAAGTTCAACTTCGCTCCGAGATCGCCCAAGTTGTCTTCATTGATGGTTGGATCCACACTCACGCAATAGGCCTGCAACACGTAAGCGAGACCTTCGGGATTGACGAGCTCGAACACTGGCTTGCCAGCGTCGAAGAAGAAAATCGCTCCCCGGTCGACTTTCCGGTCGATGTACGGGATCTGCATTGGCATCTTGCCGAGCTCGAGAATCGCAATGCGACGCATCTCTAAGCCATTGAACGATGCCATCACTGGGTCAACTGGCGCACGTTTTGAACCAAAGCCATCAAGCACCCAGTGGCGAGGACCGTTCAGCTTCACGAACAAGGCGCCGAGTTGCTCCATGAGGGCTGGCACTTCCAAGGTGTCCCACAACTCTGCTGGGCAATCATTGAGCAATTGCGTACCAAAGACCTCGGCGAAGAATTCGTCATCTTTGGCATAGACCGCAAGCACTTCGCCGTAACGCTGTCCACGTTGTCCATCAATTAGTCGCTCTGCCATGACGCCCCCTCTATTGTCGGCCCACCCCGCCGCACGGGTCCAAAGAACCAGTGCTACTTTCGGAGGTGTTGTAGCAACTCTACTGACAATTCTTTCTCGCTGCGAGCGATAAAGACGCCCCCACCATCGACCAAAATGGGTGGAGCGAACTCCAACGATGCTTAAGGAGCACACCCATGAAAGACCTCAACGAAAAAGTCGCAGTCGTCACGGGTGCCGCATCAGGCATTGGCCGAGCAATGGCTCGACGCTTTGTTGCCGAAGGCATGTCGGTCGCCATGGTCGATATCGAAGCTGACGTGCTTTCAGAGGCGGTGGCGGAGCTGAAAGCGCAAGGCGGCAAAGTTGTTGGCATTGTTTGCGATGTCTCGGACAACACTCAAGTTGAAGCCATGCGAGACGAAGTACTCTCGACCTTCGGCGGCGCCCACGTGCTCTGCAACAACGCTGGTGTGGCCTCTGGTCGCCAAATTTCAAAAGAAAATCCAGCAACCTGGGACTGGGTTGTTGGCGTCAACCTGCTCGGCGTCGCCTACTGCACCTCAGCCTTTGTGCCGCACTTCATTGCCCAAGATGAAGGCCACGTGGTGAACACGGCTTCTGAAGCAGGACTCGTCGCCACCCCAATGCTCGGCTCGTATCACGCGACCAAATATGCCGTCGTTGGTCTCTCTGAAGCCCTGTCGATGGAACTCGATGCAACGAACGTCAACGTGTCATGTCTCTGCCCCGAACTCGTCGACACGAAGATCTTTGAATCAACTCGAAATGCTCCAGCAGCACTCGGCATACCAAAGCCAGCCCACGTTGACTTGAATGTCATTGCCAACTTCCTCAGCACTGTCCCAATGAATCCAAATGACGTGGCCGGTCGGGTGCTCTACGCCATTCAGGCTGAGGAATTCTGGATACTCACCCACCAAAAGACCCAGAGTCGTTCCATGAATCGAAATGACGACTTGGCCAAACTTCGTCGCCCTCGCCCACAGGCCTAAAGGCGATGTCGAGCGACGCGGAAGCGACGCTGACCGACGGCCGTCGGGCGCGACGGGACCGAAACAAAAACGCAGTGCTCGACGCCATGATCGAACTGTTCACCAGCGACCGGGATCCAACGCCTGACGACATTGCTGCGGTGTGTGGACTGTCGCCTCGCTCGGTCTATCGCTACTTTGAAGACCGAGATGCGCTCATCTTG
>CANGPX010000064.1 GCA_947456095.1 Acidimicrobiaceae bacterium | reverse complement strand
TGGGGAAGCGACGGACTTGAAGGGGCAAACAGTGCAGTCGTGGCGGTTGGCCAGGTCGCCCCTGAGGTGCTGAGTGCGCTGCTCGAGCAAGCCGAGCTGGTCTTGTCGCTGTCACTCGCCGAGGGCTACGGCTTGCCGGTCTTAGAAGCCATGTCACTTGGAGCAGTTGTTCTTGCTTCGAACACGACCCCAGCAGCACTCGAGCTTGGTTGCGTTGTCGTTGATCCCCTTGACCAAGAAGCAATGGCTTTTGCGATGACGGAGTTGCTGGCAAACAGCGATGAGCGAGCACGCCTGAAAGAAGCGGCGCGAACCGCCACAGCACATCGCACGTGGGAGCATTCAGCTTCGCTCCATGAAGTGTTCTGGCGTCGCTATGGGTGACGTGCTCAAGGTTTCGTTGGATGTGAGTGCGGTCCCGGAAAAGCCCGCTGGAGCTGGCCGCTACATTGTCGAACTTGCTCGAAGGCTCAACGCGCGTTCTGACATTGACCTCGTGGTACTGGTGCGAAAAGGTGACACTGAGCGATGGGTTGGGTGGCTGGGCGAGACCCAGGTATTAGCCGCAGTCCCGAGTGCTCGACCACTGCGCCTCGTTTTTGAGCGGTTGTTTCTCGGTCGGGCAATTAAAAAAGTCGGAGCTGATGTCCATCACGGACCGCACTACACCATGCCGTCGGTGAAAGGCATTCCAGTTGTGGTCACCATTCCTGACACGACCTTTTTTGATTTCCCTGAGTTTCATGAGCGGGCCAAAGTGGTGTTCTTTCGACGGGCGATCAAACGAGCAGCAGAAAAAGCCACGCGGCTCATTGCCCTGTCGGACATGACCGCTCGCCAACTCACACAGCGAGTTCGGGTGGAAGTCCCCGTTGACGTGGTGCACCTTGGCGTTGATCTGGCTCGCTTTGCCGAAGAAACACCGAACGATCTTTCCTTGCGTGAAGCTCAAGGCATCACCGCACAAAGTCGCACCATTGTCTTTGTGTCGACCTTGGAGCCCCGCAAGGGCATTGTTGAGTTGCTTGCTGCTTTTGACCAACTCGCAGCAAGTGACCCGCACCTTCAACTGATCCTCGTTGGCCAACGAGGGTGGGGAGAAGGAGTGGAAGGTCACCTCGCAAGGGTTGTCCATGAGAGCCAAGTCCGGCTGCTCGGCTACGTCGATGATGCGACGCTCGCTGCAGTCATCAGAGGTGCAGCCGTCGTTGCCTACCCTTCAGTGGCTGAAGGCTTTGGGCTGCCGGCGATTGAAGCCCTTGCCGCATCAACGACGCTCGTGACGACGCAAGGTTCAGTCATGGAAGAGCTGGTCGATGGAGTAGCGATTTTGTCTGAAGCGCGAGATGTCGCCAAACTGCATGATGCTTTGGCGCAAGCCTTGGCCGAATCACCGCAGGAACGAGCCGTCCGTCATGAACGAGGGCGCGCCGTTGCTGGTCGATTCACCTGGGACGCCTGTGTGGAAAACCATGTTGCGACCTATCGCCTCGCGGTTGCCCGCGAGGGCCGTTCGGTAAGGTAGCGCTATGCGTGCGTACATCACTGGTGGCAAAGGATTCGTTGGCCACCACTTAGAACGCCACTTGGTGGCTCTTGGTGACGAGGTCACCGTCACCGATCGTGAAGTTGATGTTTGCAACTTTGCTCAAGTTGTTGGCTCGCTTGAAGAAGTTCAACCTTCAGTGATCTACCACTTAGCCGGCCTCGCACATGTGGGTCAGTCGTGGGGGAATCCCACCGAGTTGCTGTCGGTCAATGTCGTTGGAACTGGGGTGGTGTTGGCTGCGGCTCGACAGGTTGTCCCTGACGCCACCGTTGTGGTGATCTCGTCAGCCGAGGTCTACGGCAAGGTCCACGAACACGACCTGCCTCTCACCGAGGACTCTCCACTCGCACCGGCATCGCCTTATGCGGCATCAAAGGCGGCGGCTGAATTTGTTGCTATTCAGGCAGCACAAGGCTTTTCGCAGCGCGTCATTGTCGTCAGGCCGTTCAACCACATTGGACCGGGGCAAAGTCGCCAATTTGCCGTATCAGCATTTGCCCACCGCATTGTTGAAGCCGGGCAACAAGGTCACCGGAGTTTGAAGGTTGGCAACTTATCGAGTCGCAGAGACTTCACTGATGTTCGAGATGTCGTAGCGGCCTACCGCCTTGTCGCCGAACTCGGTGAGTCCGGTGAGATCTACAACGTGTGTTCTGGGTCCGACGTCTCCATGCAAGACATCGTGCAGCAATTGCTCAACATTTCTGGAGCAGATGTTGGCTTAACCGTTGACCCAGAGCTCCTTCGTCCCGTTGATGTTCCCGTTCTTCGGGGGAGTGCAGCGCGCTTGGCGGCTGCTACGGGGTGGACGCCAAAAATTTCGCTCAGCCAAACGCTCTTTGAGGTGTTGGCCGAGGCACAAACGTCCTAATGCAACAAGGCCGCCGACACCAAGGTGTCGACGGCCCGAGAGGTTGCGCGAAGAAGTACTAGCGCTTAGCGGCTGGCTCCAACACATTGGTGCGAACAAGGTGGCGCAACTTGGTGGCCTGGCTGCGCATCTTGGTCAACTGCGTCCGTGCTGCTTCTGGCAACTTGGCTTCAAAAGGCTCGGTTGCCGTCTCAATGCGCTTGGCCAAAGCCTCAACGGCGTCATCGACCTTGGTGACACGACGAGCAACCATGCCTTCGACGAAGTGCACTTGCTTTTTCATCTGGTCAATTTGGGCGCTGAGGTCGACATCAAAAGGTGCCGCGTCAAGCAGGGCCTTGCCCTGCTGGCCAATCTTTTGTGCGCCCATGACGGAGAGGCCAACGGCGGTGTAGCCAACTTCTTTCGCCCGAGACATTGGGTCACTGGCAACTTCGCGGGCAGTGCTTGCTGCCTTGGCTGAGGTGGAGCGAACCGTTTCGGTCGCACGCTGAGCCGTTGCCTTCACGGTGTCGGTGGCCATGGTTGAGGTGGCCTTGGTGGTCGCCGTTGCCTTCTTCGCGGTTGACGTTGCCTTCTTGGCCGTCATCTTGGTTGCGGCGGTTGCCTTCTTGGCAGCAGCGGCGGCGGTGATCTTTGGCACTGCGGTCGTCTTGGTGGTTGTTGCTTTGGTTGCCATGGTGGCCTCCTTTGTAGAGTGACATCATTGTATACAAAGTGTTAAACAATTGCAAGCACCCCATTTCCACAAGACCCGAGTAGCCTCGGTGCCTGATGGAAAGCCCTCTCCCTGCGGTCGTTGCGGTCGTGGCCACGTCCGATGCCGGCCAGTGGCTTGATGCAACGCTGCGCTCTCTTGCTGCAAGTGACTATGCGAATCTCTCGATTCTCGTCTTGGCTCGCACCGACAGCGACGAGATCAGCGACCGAGTTGCGCGGTCCGCTCCTGGAGCTTTTGTGCGAGTGGTTGAGCCAGAGGTGGTTGGCTATGGGGCTCTTTCGAACCTCGTGATCTCCATGGTCAATGGAGCACCGTTTTTCTTGCTGTGTCATGACGACGTGGTGCTGGCTCCTGATGCCGTGTCGCAAATGGTCGATGCATCGGTCAAAGAAAATGCTGGGATCGTCACGCCAAAATATGTGGCAACAGACAACGATCAAATGTTGCTCCACGTTGGACAAAATGCCGACCGAACGGGTGCGGTGAGTGAGCGCATCACCGTTGGTGAAGTCGATCATGGACAACACGATGCCGTGCGTGACGTGTTCGTCGCCCCTGGCGGCGTGACGTTGGTGCGCAGTGACCTGTTTGGCGAACTTCAAGGTTTTGATGGCGAGATTTCAGCCATGGCTGAAGATCTGGAGCTCTCCTGGCGAGCTCAGGTAGCCGGAGCACGCGTGGTGGTGGCTCCAAGTGCGAAGGTTGCGCACGTGCACGTCCAAGGCGAGCGTGCATTCGTGCGGGATCAGCCTTCACTGCAAGCACTCCAGCGACGCCACGAGCTCCGTGCCGTGTTGGTCAACTCAAGTCGAACGACTCTGCTGCTCGTTCTGCCGTTCTTGTTCGTGTTGAACCTCGCCGAGTATGTGGTGGCAGCATTTGGCCAAGACCCAGAACGCTCGTTCGCTCTGCGTCACGCGTGGGCCTGGAACTTCTCGACGCGCCACTCACTTCGCATTCGTCGAAAGCTCGTCCATTCCTTGCGCACCGTGTCGGATCGAGACCTCCACGATCGTATGGCCAGTGGCAGCATGCGCCTTAAGACCTTTGCCACTCGGCTCTTTTATCAAGGCTTAGAAGCCGCACGGGGGGCTGTTGGCTTGGAGACGCCAACAAATGACCTCGAACTGACCGCCACTATTGGTGAAGCGTTCAGTGAAAATCAAGATTTCGATGACTTAGATGACCTCGGGCACCTCGGTACCGAAAAGCGAACAGGCAAGCGTCGCCTGCTCATGACGAGAAGTGGCAGAGCGACGGCTGTTGGCCTCGCCCTGTTGGTCTTTCTTCTTGGGAGCCGGAATCTGCTGTTCGCCAAACTTCCAAATCTCGGACAGCTTGGTCAGTGGCCGTCGTGGTCGGGCTCGCTTGCTCACCTGTTTGCTTCGTGGCACCCAACCTTTCTCGGTTCAACCGCGCCAACGCCAACCACCTTTGGCACCATGGCGTTTTTTGGACTGTTCACCTTTGGCCACATGGGCTTTGCTCAAGATCTCGCCTTGGTTGCTTCGTTGCCAGTTGGCATTGTCGGCATTCGTCGCCTCGTTGCCCCATTTGTCAGCCCGCGGTCAAAACTCGTGGCGAGCTTTGCCTATGGCTGCATTGGTCTTTGGCCTGCAGCCGTTTCTTTTGGTGCCTTCGACGGGGTGATTGCTGTGGCGGCGACACCGTGGATCATCTTGGGGCTGGTGAAAGTTGCCCGGGTGGCGCCTTATGAGGCACCGGCTCAAGCGGTTCGCTTTGGCTGGCCCGGATTTGGACGAAGTTGGACGGGGAGACTGCTCACCGTTTCGGTACTCGTCGCCATGTCGGCGTCGTTTGCTCCAGCACTGCTCGTTGTAGTGCTGCTCGTTGGGGTCGCGCTGATGGTTGCTGACGTGGTCTTTGGCCTCGCCGAAGGTGCCCGGGTGTTGCGCGTTGGCATCATTGTGACGCTCCTTGCCTGCATCTTGTCGTTCCCTTGGGTTCTTGGACTGTTGTTGCATCCAGCCTCAGCACTGTCAGTGTTTGGGTTGCCTGGCAATCCAGCGACGGCGCCGACGCTCCAAGAAGTCGTCACCTTCTCGATTGGACGAGCACAGCCAACCTGGTGGAGTTGGGCGTTACTTGCTGGTGCAGTGCTCCCTCTCCTCGTTGTGCGAGGGCAACGTCTCATCTTTGCCACGAGATTGTCGGTCTTGGCCATTGCCTCTTGGGCGCTGTCGGCCGCGAGCGCTTGGCACCTGCTCGGACAATTCAGCCCAACGCCAATGGTGGTGTTGGCGCCAGCAGCAGTTGCAGTGGCGTGCCTTGTTGGACTCGCGCTTTCTGGATTTGAAGTTGAGCTCGGGGACCTCTCGTTTGGCTGGCGTCAGCTTGCCGTCGTGACGGGGCTTTCTTTTTCAACCTTTGCCGTGTTGACCATGCTGGTTGCCTTGCCATCTGGCACATGGGGTCTTGGAGTCGTTGGCGTTGACCAGTCCCTCGACCAGATCTCTCGGCACTTTGCCACAACAGGTGGTCGAGTCCTGTGGCTCGGCGATCCAAGAGTCCTGCCGGTGAGTGGGGCATCGGTTGAGCCGGGACTGGCGTATGCCACAACGACGTCGACCGTGACGAGCACCTGGTCCTCAGTACCTGCAGGTGACCCAGGAGCCGCGGTCGCCCTTGACCAAGCCATCTCGTCGGTGCTCAAGGGAACAACGTCCACCGTTGGCCGTCAACTTGCTGGGGGAGCGATTGCCTACATCGTCGTCGTCGAGTCAGCAGCACCGACGACTGCGGACGTGGTCATTGGAACCCCACTTCCTAGCCCGCCAACACTGCTCCCAAATCTTCGAGCTCAACATGATTTGGCTGAACTCACGAGCAGTGGCGGCCTTGCAGTATTCGCCGTCACCGATGCACTGCCGCTGCCAGCCCTGCGGCCAAATCCGGCACCACCAGGCCCAGTCACCGCGGGAAGCACGCTCAGTGGGTGGACCCAAGCAATGACTCCAGCCCCTGATGCATTGTCGGGCAAAGGACCGGTAGCTGCCGGCACCGTGGTCGTCGCCGCAGCACCAGCAGATTCTTTGGAACTCGCGGTGAACGGCACGACACAACCTCATGGTGTTGGCCCAGCACTCTCGGCCAGTTTCACCTCAACAGCGGGAGCAGGCGAGATCAAGGTCGTGACCTCTCCACTCGTGCCACTTCTCGTGAGTGCCATGGTGTTGCTGTGGCTCTTGGTGGCTGTTGGATGTTCTGGAAGGCTGCAGTCAGTGCTGTTGGTCTTTTCTCGCGCTCGCCGTCGGTCTCCGGTGGCAGGAACGAGCCCAGCAGCTTCTTCGGTGGCACCAGTCGACCAACCAGGTGAGCAGTCATGAGTCAAGCCCACGCACGTCACCGGAGTTTTGAAGCACATCGGTCGCGAGCCATTGGCCTCGTGGTGCTGTGCGCCAGTGCCCTCGTGGCCATGGTGCTGCTCGTCCCCACGCGCAATCTTGCCAAAGCCGCCCCAGTGTCTGCCGACTCCATTGCTTCAGTTGGTGCGGCAACGTCAACGTTTACCTGTGTTGGCTTGCGCCAAGGCCTCCAGTCGGCAGTGATTGCCACGAGCTTGAACGATGTTGCGGTGACCGGAACGTTGAGCGTGCTGGGCCAGCACGGCGTTGAGTCGGTGCGACCTCTTCGGATCAACCCCCACACGACGTATCGCATTGCTCTGCCGAATCGGACGTATCACGCATGGAGTTCTGCTGTGTTGCAGTGGAACGGCGGAGGCATCTCCGTCGCGCAAGCACTCGTTGGTGTGGGGACCTGGACGACCACGCCATGCAGGTCAACATTGTCTGACACCTGGTTCTTTGGTGATGGGGTCACCACGCTGCACACGGGAACGACGTTGGTCGTGGCAAATCCAACGACGTCAACGGCAGTGATCTCTGCTCGCTTCTTGACGCCAAATGGGCCACTTGAGCCTCAGGCACTGCAAGGTGTCGTCATCCCAGCCCTCACCACCGTTGCTCTGCCCCTGTCGAAGTCAGTGGTTCACCAGTCACTGTTTTCGACCAAGGTGACGGCGAATTCTGGCCGAGTGGTGGCGAGTCTCGTTGAGCTTGGACTGAGTGCTAGCCAAGTACTGACGGTGGTCCAAGGGACCACGAGTTGCCCCGTGTCGAGCATTTTGCCCTACACGGTGACCAACGCCAACGAGGTGCAGCAATTCACCGTCACGAACTTCTCTGCCGCACCAACGGACGTGACCTTGCAAGTTCATCTTCCCTCTGGGGTGTTGCCGGCCAAGGTGATCCATCTTCAAGGTTCATCAATCGGGGCAGTTGACCCTGGAGTCTTCCGTGGGATCCCTCAGGGTTACCCGTTCTCGATCAGCTTTACTTCGAAGGCCAAGTCGGGAGTCTTAGCTCTTCGCCTCAGTCGTGCATTTCCTCAAGCCATTGAGTATCGAACCGTTGAGACTGCGGTTGCGTTGGCGCCAGCGTCTGCACACTTGCTCGTCGTGCCAACTGGTCTTGCTGGGGGTCCAAGTGCAGTCGCTGCCGTTGGCGTGCAGTCCTTGTCGACAGAGCCCATTACCGTGCACTTCTCCTCGCTCGGTGGTGCACAACTCGCGAGAGATATTCGCCCGCCACTCACCCTTGCACCTCATCAGTTCGTTGCGCTGTCTGGTCCGCTGCCGACAGCTGGAGGTCGAAATGCGCTGGTGGTGGACGCATCAGGTCCCATTGTCGTGAGCACGAGAGCGAATCCTGGCGGGAGTCCAGCAGGTCCGGGGTATTCCGGGCTGCGAATTAGCTAGGGGCTCGTTGCCAGCCCGAAGGCCATCTTCAGCCCCTACGGCTGAAGAGGCGCATCAGGCAGAGCAGGAGTTGGCCAGCTTTGCGCTGTTGGCGGCGCTGGGTCGACCTTTGCCGGCGAGGTAAAGGACTCAACCAAAACCGGGGTGTCGTAGATCGGCGTGCCATGGGCTTCGTCAACGAGTTGACCAACCGTTGCGCCATCAATCGTCTCGTGCTCGAGCAGCGCCTTGGTCACTGCTTCAAGACCGTCTCGGTGGAGTTCAAGCAATTCACGGGCTCGTTGTTCTTGGGCTCGCAAGATGAGCGCTGTCTCTTCATCAATGCGTGACCCAAGTTCATCGGAGTATTCACGGGGTTGCATGAGGTCTTCGCCGAGGAAGACTTGGCTTTGTCCACCCCAGGCCATGGGGCCAACAACTTCGGACATGCCCCATTCACGCACCATACGGCGAGCAAGTTCGGTGTTGCGCTGGAGGTCATCAGCTGCACCAGTTGACAGGTCGCCATAGATCAGCAGTTCAGCAATGCGGCCACCCATGCGGACGCAAATGGAATCTTCAAGGCGCTGGCGTGGGTAGAGCTGGCGTTCTTCCAATGGCATCTGCATGGTCACACCAAGGGCCATACCGGCAGGAATGATGGAGACCTTGTGGACTGGGTCGGCTTCGTGCAGGACGTAGGCAAGCAGTGCGTGACCAGCTTCGTGGTAGGCCACGCGGACCTTTTCCGTTGGCGACAAGACTGTTGACTCCCGACGTGCACCCATGAGCACTCGGTCTCGGGCAGACTCGAAGTCCTCCATGGCAACGGTGAGTGAACCACGGCGAACCGCGTGGAGCGCTGCTTCGTTGACCAAGTTGGCCAAGTCAGCACCGCTCATGCCCGGGGTGCCCTTGGCAACCGTTGGCAGGTCGACGTCGCTCGCGAGCTTTGTCGCCTTTGCGTGGACTTCCAAGATCGGCAAGCGCTCATCTAAGTCCGGCAAGGGAACAACGACCTGGCGGTCAAAACGACCTGGGCGCATGAGGGCCGGGTCCAAGATGTCAGGACGGTTTGTTGCCGCCATGAGCACGACGCCTTCTGTTGGGGAGAAGCCGTCCATTTCAGAGAGCATCTGGTTCAGCGTTTGCTCTCGCTCGTCGTGTCCGCCACCAAGTCCAGCGCCACGCTTTCGACCAATGGAGTCAATTTCGTCAATGAAGATGATGGCTGGAGCGTGCTTGCGAGCAGTTTGAAACAGGTCACGCACTCGACTGGCGCCAACACCGACAAACATTTCCATGAAGTCTGAGCCAGACACCGACAAGAACGGCACTCCGGCTTCGCCAGCGACTGCTCGTGCGAGCAAGGTCTTTCCCGTTCCCGGGGGGCCAACGAGCAAGACACCCTTTGGAATCTTGGCGCCAATATCGGAGAATCGCTGTGGGTTCTTGAGGAAGTCAACAACTTCAGAGATCTCCCGCTTGACCCCGATGTATCCAGCAACATCAGCAAAGGTCTTCTTTGGCTTGTCCATGTCGAACATCTGGGCCTTGGACTTGCCAATCTGCATCATTCCGCCCATTTGTGAACGGGTGAGGCGGCTCATGAAGAACAGCAATCCACCAATCATGAGGGCCATGAAGATGAAGTAGCTGTATTGGCTAAAGAAATTGGACGACTGGACGTACTTCACCTTGACACCGGCATTGACCAGTGTTTTTGAGTCAAGGTCGCTCGGCGGGTTTGGACCACTCGTCGCGTAGGAAACGCCCGCTTTGAGTGAACCGCTGATGTTGCCGGTCAATTTGTCGATGTTGGCAGTAGTGACCTCGCCGGCCTTCACGTCATTGATGAAGGTGGAGTAGGCCAACTGATTGGGCTTTTCGCCACGGTTCACCGCAGAGAACAGCACGACCAGCAGCACGACACCAATGATGGCGGGCCACAAAAAACGTGACTGTGGGCTGGGCTTACCCGTTGACGGAGTGGACGATTCAGATTTCGAGGCTCTACGGCCTTCGCGAGGTGGCACGGAACCATGTTAGAGGGAGGGTGAATCGTCGTGGACTCGGCATCAAACAATGGCTACTTCGGAACTAGCGTTACGTCGTGATGCGGCGTGAGTCAAAGAAACAGCACAGTGCAGTTCGACCGGCGGATCCTTTCATTCGCCTCGAACCGCTCAAGGTCTCAACCGGCCGAGCCTGGGTGGTTGGGGCACTGTTGACCTTCCTCGGGGCGGTCGTTCTCCAGCAGATTGGTATCTGGATTCTGGCGGCACTCCTTGGGGTCACGAGTCAAGTCTCTTCGGCATCTCACGCAAATACCGGGGCATGGTGGTTGACCGTTGGTGGCGTGCTTGGCCTGTGGCCCGGCTTTGCCCTTGGGGTGTTTTTCGTGGTCAAGCGCACAACGAACAACCCGTTGCGTCAAGCCATCGGGCTTTCCTTCCGTCCAATTGACCTCATTGGGGTGCCACTTGGAGTCGCGTTTCAATTTGGGCTCACTGGATTGACCAACCTGCTTTTCCATCCAAGAGATCAAGGATCAACTGAGCGCTGGCTGAACCATCTCCACGGCGGAAGTCTGGTGTTGATCGCCGTCTCGCTGTGCCTGCTCGTGCCAGTGCTTGAAGAGGCACTGTTTCGTGGACTGCTTGGTCGTGGACTCTTCAGCCTCTTTCCCCCTGGATCTGTCGCCATGCCGATTGTTGCAACGTTGGTGATGTTGTTTGATGGGCTGATCTTTGGTGCAGCCCATGGTGATGCCACGGCCTTTTTGGCGCTGGCACTCCTTGGGGCATTGCTGCAGTTTGAGCACTTGCAAACAGGACGCCTCGGGCTTTCAATTGTCACCCATGCGACATTCAATATCGTTGCAGTGGTGCCAGTGGTGCTGTGGGGTTCGTCGTGAACCTGTTTCCGAAGCGACCTCACAACAGCCCGCCATGGGCAACTGCGGCAAAAATGCGCCGTGAGCAGTGGGCGGCTGCAGCAACCTCGATGGGGCTCATTGCCATCTTTGGGATTGTGCTGTGGCAGCTCGGTGGCCTCCATGCGCTGTTGTCAAACACCACGACAACTGGTGGTGACACTGGTGCGCATTACCTCATGCCACAGGTCCTCGATGGCTTTCTGCGAACTGGACATCTGACGGGTTGGTACCAAGGTTGGTATGACGGCTTGCCCCTCTACACCTTCTATTTCGTGGCTCCGGACGTCTTTGTTGCCTTGGCCAGTCATCTGTTTGCCTACAACGTGGCGTTCAAATTGGCGACCGTGCTTGGCTCACTGCTCCTTCCCGTTGCTTGCTACTGCTTAGGGAGGGGATTTCGTTTACGCCGCCCGTTCCCGTTGCTCCTTGGAGCAGGATCGTTGTTGTTTTTGTTTGAGCAGAGCTACACCATCAATGGCGGAAACCTCTACTCAACGTTGGCTGGCGAATACAGTTTCAGCTTCTCGCTCACTGCTGCGGTGTTCTTTTTGGCTGTGTGTGCGAGTGGGATTTCAACCGGGCGCCACTTGGCGTTGGCTGCGGTGTTGTTGGCGGCGAGTTTGGCCTCACACGTCATTCCTTTCAT
>CANGPX010000063.1 GCA_947456095.1 Acidimicrobiaceae bacterium | reverse complement strand
TTGGTGGATTTGCCACCTCAAGTGACGTCACCTTTGTCAATGGAGTCCTCTCGGGACTTTCCTCAGCAGTAGTTGGTGGGGCGTTGGCCGATCTCTTCCTCATCCGCAGTGGTGATGCTGTTTACCTCGTGGAGCGCGGTGAGGGCATCTCGGTGAAGAGCCGGGCAAACCTCGATCCTTCACGCAGGAGCGCAGCGGTGAGCTTCACCGGTGCCCCAGCGCTTTTGCTTGATGGCGTCAGTGAATTGTTCTTGGCAACGGCACGCACGCTGTTCTCAGCAGAAGCAGTCGGTGTTGCTCGAGCAACAACGGAGATGGCGTCGGCTTATGCCAAAGAGCGAGTGCAATTTGGTCGAGTCATTGGCACCTATCAAGCAGTCAAGCACCACGTTGCCAACATGGTGGTGGCCTCAGAAATGGCAACGTCGGCGGTGTGGGACGCAGCAATGGCTGCTTCTTTGGATGAGAACCAGCGCAATTACGCAGCAGCAGTTGCCGCAACGCTTGCTGGGCGAGCAGCCGACTTGTGTGCCAACTTGAACACCCAGGTGCACGGAGGAATCGCAATCACTTGGGAGCACGATGCCCACCTCTACATGCGTCGGGCAACGACTCTCAAGACTTTGATCGATCCGCTTTGCGCTGCGAAAGATCTCACGTGGCTCGTTCGAAACGGCGTGGTGCGCACGAAGGAGATCTCTCTTCCGCCAGAGGCTGAAGAAATTCGTGCTCGGGTGCGTGCCTTTGCGCAAGAGATCAAGGACTTGAGCACAGAAGCCCAGCGTGACCGACTCATTGAGACGGGTTACGTCATGGCCCACTGGCCAAAGCCCTATGGCCGAGATGCTTCAGCAGTTGAGCAACTCGTGATTGAGCAAGAGTTTGAAGCCCATGGCATTGTTCGTCCTGGCTACGGCATCACTGCGTGGAACATCTTGACGCTCATCCAGTTCGCAACTGAAGATCAAGCAGCACGGTGGGTACTGCCAGCACTTCGTCAAGACCTCATCTGGTGCCAGCTGTTCAGTGAGCCAAACGCTGGTTCAGATGCAGCAGGAGTACAAACCAAAGCCACTCGAGTTGATGGCGGCTGGTTGGTCAATGGCCAAAAGGTTTGGACGTCTGGGGCGCACATTGCCAAGATGGGCTTTGCCACGGTTCGCACCGACCCAACGGTTGCCAAACACGATGGCATCACCACCATGGTGATTGATATGGAGGCGCAAGGCGTCGAAGTTCGTCCACTCAAGATGACCTCAGGCAACTCTGAGTTCAACGAAGTCTTCTTCACTGATGTTTTTGTGCCCGACGATGACGTCGTTGGACCAATTAACGGTGGCTGGGCTGTTGCTCGGGCAACGCTCGGCAATGAGAGTGTGAGCATTGGCGGAGGTGGGGGAGGAATGTCCTATCCACCTGCAGCCATGGTTGCAGCGTTTGATGCAAACCCGGAGCTCCTTGACGGGGGTGCGAGTCGAGTTGGTCGCTACATTGCTGACCATCAAGCGATGGGCTTGTTAAACCTGCGAGCAGCCAACCGTGCAGTCCAAGGTGGCGAGCCTGGTCCTGAAGGGGCGATGACGAAGCTGGTCTTGTCTGAACTTGGTCATGATGCAGCCGCCATGCTGACTGAGCTCCAAGGTCGCGAAGCCCTCTACACCGATGGCGGAGCGGCAATTAGCAATGTGATGGTGCTGATGCACCGAGGCATGTCGATTGCTGGTGGCACGTCAGAGATCAAGCGCAACCAAATTGGCGAGCGGATCGCTGGACTTCCTCGCGACCCACTCATCAAGTAGGGCTGGCCCTAACGAAGCACCATGCCAATTGCTGGTGTTGAGGGAAGGGCAAATCGCTGCCTCAGCGTTTGAAGAACAAAGAGCGCAAGCAACTGTGAACCAGTCATGTTGACGTGAATGCCATCAGGCTCACGGATGAGTTGCGCATGGTTGTTGATGATGGCTGATGCCCGGTAGCGACCACCGAGAGCGGCAAGTGGAGAACTCGATACGTACAGTGCGTCACTATGGGATTGCACCTCTTTTTGCACGACGGCGTTAATGGCGCTCATTGCCGCACTAAATGCCGGTGATCCCATTGGTGGACTTCCAACCCACAGCACTTTCGTGCCCGATCCATGGGCAAGTGCAAGCATTTGGCGAACACGATGGGCATAGGCATTGCGCCAGCAGGGCGTATTGAATCCGCAAACGGTTCCGCCAACATGAATGGCTTGTTCGTCATTGGTACCAAGGAAGATCACCGCTACTTGGGGATGATGTTGGCGCAGCATCTGCGAGAAATGTGGAGGCCAGGGGTAATACCAGTCGTTTGAAAGCCCAGTTGAACCCTGAGCACCTTCAACGAGTGAGACCTTGGGCGAGCGGGCCAGTTGGGCACGAAGTCCCCAGCCGAGATCAATACCGAGCGAGTCGCCGATTTCCAAAATGGTGTAACGCCCCGATGGATCAGCGGAAACGCCGAGTGAAGGCACGGTGGTTGACGTTGTGGCCAGCACGGTCGAAGTGCTACTCGACGTAGGTCCAGCCCCAACTGAGGACGACAAGGGGAGAAAACTCGAAGAAATGACCGCAACCGCGGCCACCCCAACGAAGAGGCTAAGGGAGCGCAACCGCTTCCCGATGGTCTGCATTACTTCCTGGCTTTCTCTCCGCGATGGCAATCATACTGAGTTCCTCGAGGGGACTTTGCACGCTTCGCCTAGGATTTGGCTGTGCATGAGAGCGAAGAACCTGAGGTACTCGTTCCCTTGGGATGTGTTGGATGCGGGGCTCTCGATGCCACCGCGCATGACACTCGTGACGGGCGTATTTTGCTATGTCGCTTCTGTGCAGCCACAAATGATCTCGGTTGCAACTAGAGAAGCCTTTGGAGAGCAACCTTCCCGGACTGCTCGAGGGAGAACTCTTGGCGCTGCTTTGCTTCACCGAAGCAGGTGAAGAACTCAGTGATCAAACAGGGGCAACAAGTGGTCGAAGTGGCGTCACTTGCTTTGGTTGGTGAGCCCACAAGTCATCGAGCAGATCGGCTTTCATCGCTGCAACTGACGGGTCGCTCCACAAGTTGGTGAACTGGTTCGGGTCCTCACTCAAGTTATACAGCTCGCCGTCGGTGCCATCTGAGGTGGTTCCTGGCAGATATGCCGTGAGTACCCAGTTGTCTCTCGTGATCGTGCGCAGGTGCATGGCAACACCAAAGAGTTCGCTGTCCCATTCGGTCAAGACTCGTTCAAAGTTTCTTGCTTCGGCGTCTGCTTCACTGACCGGCAGGGACTTTCCCTCCATCCACGATGGGGCAGCAATTCCAGCAATTTGGCAGAACGTTGGCGCAAGGTCAACAAGGCCAACGGGTGCGGCAACAACTGATGGGGCAACGTTGGCGTTCTTTGCTGGCTTCCAAATGAGGGGAAGGCGCATCAGCCCATCAACGTGATACGGGCCCTTGAAGGCAAGACCAAAGTCGCCGCCTAAGTCTCCGTGGTCAGTGGAGAAGATGATGTCGACGTCATCTTCAATGCCTCTAGCGGAAAGGGCAGCAAAGACTCTTCCAATTGCCTCGTCAATGAGCTCACAAGCAATAGCGTTGTAGGCAGTGAACTCTCGGATTTGGTCTTCAGTCAGCGTCGACGGCACCCAAGATGCTGGGGCTTCGTAGTTCGACACCAGCGTGCCGTCGTACCACATGCGCCAGTGTTTTGGCTTTCCATCCAAGATCGCTTCGCGTTGCGTTCGATTCGTCGGGTAGGCCGCAGGCAAGTCAAGGTCCCGCCAGTTGATCCGACCGAGCTCTGAGTTCGGCACGTCTTGGGGGTGATGTGGGTCAGGAAACGACAACCATAAAAAGAAGTCATCATCTTTGTCGAGCGAATCGAGCCAGGAAATGGCCTGATCTGCGCACCAGTCGGTGTGATAGAGCTCTTTTGGAATGGGGTTATTCCACAGCTGTGGCATGCCGGTCTCGCCGCCGCCCATGGCGTTGACTTCCAAGGTTCCATCGAGAACGGGGTAGAAACCGCCAGCAAATTCCGGGTGCTCAGTCAAGATGAACCGGGAATAGGCGAGTGGTCCAGCAGCTCCATGGGTTGCCGCCAAGAAATGGTCAAAGCCACGGTGTCCATTGACGGGTTCGCCACCAGCAAAGCGGTTCTCGGCAAAGGCTGCGAAGGGATCGAGGAATGGCTCAAAGTGTGGTTTGCCAATGAGTGCGGTCTTGTAGCCAGCGTCTTTCAACACTTGAGCTACAGAAGGCGCATCTGCTGGTAGCGGCACGCCATTCATCCACACACCATGGGTTGATGGTGCTTGGCCAGTGATGATGGTTGACCTTGATGGCATGCACACAACCGATTGAGGAACAGCTCGTTCATAGCGAATGCCTTCACGAGCAAGTCGGTCAGCAACTGGGGTGCGAGCAACCGTTCCGCCATTGCAGCCAAGCGTGTCGTAGCGCTGTTGGTCGGTGGTGATGAAGAGAATCTTGCGGCCCATCAGTTCGCTGCCTTTGCTGGTTGGAGTTCCATTTGACGCTTGAGTTCTTGCAGGGCGCGGTAGCACCCACCGCCAATGATGAGCGCCATGGTTCTTGGGTCTGCCTCGCAGGCGTACACCACCATGCAACGGTTCTCTTCAAGGGCAATAACGTCAATCGTGCCTCGGTGAAAGACAAACACGGGCATGGTGATCGAGTACTCAAAACGACGAGAGATCTTGTCGTCAATGACAATGTCTTCGGGCATCGACAGCCCGCCAGCCAAGTGAATGGTGCGCTTGTTGCCGTCCATGTCGAGCGAGACAATGCCGGGAAACCATTCATGCAGACGCGACGCATCTCCGGCGAGTTCCCAGACCTGGTCGGCTGAACGCTCGATCACCAGTTCGTTTCGAATTGAGCCAAGAGTCATGCAGGTCTCCAAGAATTGTCAGTCAACGTGCCAATGAACCTAGCAAGTGTGGTGATTGAAGATGGAACAATCAATCAACCAGCCAGACAAGATCACAAGGCAAACAATGCTTGGCGTGCGTAGACTTCTTGAGTTCGAAGTTCAACGTTGAGGAGTCAGTTATGAGCGATGTTTCGCAAGGCCCCGGTTGGTGGCTTGCTTCAGATAACAAGTGGTATCCACCAGAAAGTGCATCTGGTTACCAAGCCCCGACTGGAGAGTCCGTCGGACAAGTCCCCGGCATGGTCCCGAACTACCCAACTAATTCCAATGTGACCTTCGTGGCCGTTGCGAAGGATGTCCTTGGTCGACCGTACGCTGGTTGGTGGAGTCGTGTGGGAGCCACCCTCATCGATGGAATCTTGCTGTCGTTAATCGGGGGTGTGATTGGGCTTGCCTTCGCCAAGGGTTCTTCGGCAGGCTCGGTTATCGCAGCGGCCCTGACACTCGTTTACGGAGCGCTCATGATTGCCAATAAGGGTGGAACCTTGGGCAATATGGCCGTTGGCACCATGGTGGTTGATGCAAAGACCGGTGCGCCGGTGACTCCAGCCAAAGCATGGGGCCGAGCCGCAATGGATTTTTTGTTTAAGTTCGGTATCTTCCTGTTCGCGATTCCTACACTTCTCGATTATCTGTGGCCACTTTGGGACAAGCAGAACCAAACCTTGCACGACAAGGCCGCAGGCACTGTGGTTGTCAAAAAGGCGTAGATTTCTGTGATGAGCGCTGACCCGCCAAGCGGTGAATGGGTAGCGAAAAGCGATGCTCAGGACCGAGTCTTTCGAGAAACGATCTACCTGAACTTCAACAGAAAAAGGTCGCCGAGAAACGGAACCGACCCTCTTGGCCGCACCTTGGCCGGATTTCCTCGGCGGGTACTCGCAACCCTCGTTGACACGGTGGTGATCTTCTGTGTCTCAGCGGTCGTGCTCGTTGCATACTCGGTTTCTCCTTGGCGGGCCTTTGGTGATCTGTCTTTTTGGTGGCTCTTCACCGGTGGTTTTCTTGGGGGCCAAATCCTCGCTGGCCTGATTCGCGGGCTGTATGACATCTTGAGCCTCACCCTTCGTTCACAAACCGTTGGCAACAAGGCAGCTTCCACATTGGTCGTCAATGGACGAACTGGTCGCCGAGTCACGGTGTTCCAAGCAACTGTTCGTTTCTTGGTGCAATTTGGGTTCCACCTCGTTCCAGCACTTGGTCCACTTGTTGATAATGGCTGGTGCCTCTTTAGCCAAGACCGACAAACACTTCATGACAAGGCGGCAAGAACAGTAGTCGTGCGCTTGAGGTAAACAAAACACTGCAAAACTGAACTATGGACTTCCGCATCTTCACCGAACCTCAACAAGGCGCAACCTACGACCAGATCCTCGCAGTTGCTCGATGCGCCGAAGAAGAAGGGTTCGACGCGTTCTTCCGCTCTGATCACTATCTGGCAATGGGCTCAAGCAGTGGGCTGCCTGGTCCAACTGATGCGTGGATCACGTTGGCTGGACTTGCTCGAGACACATCAACAATCCGTCTCGGCACACTCGTCACCTCGGCCACGTTTCGCAGCCCCGGACCACTCGCGATTTCTGTGGCTCAAGTCGACGCGATGAGTGGTGGTCGAGTGGAACTCGGACTTGGGGCTGGTTGGTTTGAGCAAGAACATGCCGCCTACGGCATTGCGTTCCCTCCACTTGGCGAGCGATTCGAGCGCTTAGAAGAGCAACTCGCCATCATCACGGGGCTTTGGGAGCACGAAGGAGATGGCTCCTTTGGTTTCGAAGGCAAGCACTACCTCTTGGCCAATTCACCAGCACTGCCAAAGCCGCTCCAGCAACCTCGCCCACCGGTCATTGTTGGAGGTGGGGGACCAACGAGGACCCCTCGCCTTGCTGCCACCTATGCAAATGAATTCAATACGCCGTTCTTGCAGCCAGAGGTGGCCGCCGTGCAGTTTGGTCGCGTGAAGGCTGCGTGTGAGGTCATTGGCCGTGATCCAGCAACGATGAAGTTCTCCTCAGCCGTCATGGTGTGTTGCGGCGAAAACGAAGCAGAGATTGCTCGACGAGCAGCTGCGATTGGCTGGTCGGTTACTGACGCAAGGACCTATGGGGCAGCCGGCACCCCGCACGAAGTTGCGGAGCGACTTCGCCTGTGGCGTGACGCCGGTGCTAGTCGGGTCTATCTCCAAGTGCTTGATGTAGACGACCTTGACCACCTCCGACTCATTGCCCGTGAGGTCGTGCCGCAGCTGTCTGCTTGAGATCAGTGCAGATCTACGAGGACGGTTGTTTCGGGACGCACCCGAAGGACCTGGTAAAGGGCAAAGGCTGCCTTTACGGGAGCTTTGAGTGTCGCTTCAGGTTCGGTTGAGAAGTAGTGCCAATTGGGCGACGTTTTGGGTTTGCCTGTCGGCTCGGAAAATTCTTGGGCGAGCTGTGCTCGCTGACGCATATTCCAGTGAAGTCCGGGTACTAAGAACTGATCAGCAACCACCTCACAGACGACCCCACCTTCGCTCGTGACGAGCAGTTGGACGTATTGGTCCTCGGGAAGCGAAATGATGAGGTAGTGCTCTTCACGCAGTGATCGCCAGAACGCAATGAGTTCAGGCAAATTGCCAATGATGCTGTTCGCACTCAAGGCTTCTCGACTGCATTTGCCATGTCCACCTGTTGTCGTCATGGGTGAAGTATGCACAATGGGTGTGACGTGAAACCTAGAGAAATTGCTCGGTTTCTAGGGTTTTGGAACGAGGGGGCCAACGTGTGTTGCCTCCAAGACTTGATCTCGGTGGAGGCGCCTTCCACTGAGGGTGACCGATACCGTGGTGACAAGAGCTAGTGCGCTCAGCGCACTCAGGGCAAGGGGCGTACCTGTCCATGTCGCCAGACTGGTCAAACTCGCTGGAAACAAAAAGCCGAGATAGGCAAGTGCGTAGTAGAGGCCCGTCATGGTTGGCAGGTCGCTTTCCAAACTGCTCCGTTGCGTCTCGAGCAGTCCTCCGAGCAACACGATGCCGTAACTCGTCCCCAAGACCACAGCGGTGAAGATTCCGAGCAACGGTGACTTGTTGGCAACGGTGACACTGGCCAAGACAAGGCCGAAAGTCGTGGTGCACATTCCAACCGGCAGGGCGATTGGGTGTTGTCGAGCATAGAGGCGCTTGGCGATTTCTTGGGAGAAAAATCCAACGGTCAAGGTGATGAGTGCAAGTGCTGTTGTGTAGGGAAGGATCCAGCCGTTGAGCACTTCTGTTAGTGCACTTGGGATCACGACATAGGCAATCGCTGCCACGCCAAACACCCAAGGCCCAACCGGCAAGATGAGGCGGCGAAATCGTGGACTTTTCAAGGTGTGAAGGTCTCGAGGACGACTTGGACCTGGAGCCCCTCGCCATGCATCGTCATTTCTTGACCACCTGAGGAGAGCCCCAAGGGCTCCGGTGGCAATGCTCAAGTGCACGAGATAGGGGAGCACGGTTGGCAGCGGTCCCCAAGAAGCCAAGGATCCGGCAACTCCAGCGCCAAGGCCAAGTCCTGCGGTGAGCGACAGCGCTGCGCGCTTTGCCCCAACAGCTCGGTCAATGCCGCTCAGTGCGGTGAGTTCAACGACCCAACTAGTGCCAACCGCCATGGCGAGACCAAGTCCAAACCCGGTGAGAATTCGGCCAAGTCCGAGAAGAAAGACGGTTTCACCAGCAAGAGCAGCGCTGCCGAGCATTGACGAGACCAGTGCCACGACCAAGGTGTGCTTCACCCCAAGGCGACTCCTGAGGCGATGGCCGCCTAAAAGCGCAGGAGCGAGACCGCCAATATATGCAGCAAGAAGCAGGTCAACAGTGGTGAGGGAGTAGCCATCGACTTGGCGATACATCGTGAGCAGCGGGGTGAACTGATTGCCGCCCCAGGCGAGGGCAAACATGGCAAACGCTGCCACATGCCAAACGGCAACTTGGCGGGGACTCTTCGTCATCTAGTCGTTAAGAAACTGCATGGTGCGCCTGCCCGGACTTGAACCGGGAACCTGCGGATTAAGAGTCCGACGCTCTGCCAATTGAGCTACAGGCGCCCTTGCAGATTACTCGCTTGAGAGGTGGGGTGCGAAACGATTTAGTTGAGCTGCACGGGTACGACGTTTGCTTCGTCTTCATGGCGAGCAACTGCCACTGAGGCCACGACGATGCAGGCACATCCAGCGAGCGAAAGAAGGCTTAACGGCTGGTTGAGCATGACGAGGCCAATCACGAATGCTGCAACCGGATCAACGGAAAAAAACACACTGACCTTTTTTGCCGCCACGAGTCGAAGCGCGATGTACTCGAGGCTGAAGGCGAACATAACCCCTGACACAGCAGACAGCGAGACGTTGGCCCACTCGCCGCTGGTCATTGCTGGAGCAGTCGTTGCACTGAAGGGGAGCAGCACTATTGCCGCCACGCTGACTGAGAGTGCAAGCCCATCGAGTCCACTGCCGAGCGAGCCAACGTGTTTACTCATCAAGGTGTAGAGCGCCCAACCAACCGCAGCCACTACAGCAAAGCCAATGCCAGAAGCAGTGGCGTTCGCACTTGGATGGGCAACAATGACCACCCCAATGGCGGCGAGGAGAACCCAGCGGGCTTCCCGCCAAGACTTTGAACTCACCACGGCAATGGCAAAGGGTCCACAGAATTCAATCGACGTCACATTGCCGAGCGGCATCCGAGCAACTGCTTGATAGAAGGCCGCGTTCATCACTACGCAACACAGACCAAAAATGACAATTGCTCGCCACTCTCGACCACTTCGACCAGTCAGTTTGGGCCGAGCAATGACGACGAGGCCAACCGCAGCAATGCCAAAGCGGACCGAGGTCACCTGGAAAGCACCAAGCGAGGAGAACGCCCGATGGGCAAATCCCGCTGAAGCCTGGGTTGAAAAACAGGTCACGACAATGAGCAAGGGTGCAACGACTCTGGCGAGGCGGTCATCGCTTACTGAGGTGAACAAGCGCGCCATGACGTCTTTCAGGTTATGGCACGAACGTCGTGACGCCAATTTGTCGTTCTAGGGTGAAGCCATGGCAATTGCGCTCGCAGTACTCACTGCTCTTGCCAACGCATTGGGCTCGCTCATGCAACGGCTCGGCCTTGAACAAAGCGCCACGCAACCAGACAAGATCGCCAGGCCAAAAGCAGTTGCCTCCTCACCACTGTGGAGTTGCGGCGTGGCCCTCATGGTGCTGGGATTTTGTCTGCAGGCCGTTGCCCTCCATATTGGATCCATTGTCCTCGTCCAGCCACTGTTACTCGTGGAGCTCCCCGTCATTGTGCTGGTTCTCGTTGGCTGGTTCGGCCAACACATTTCCTTGCGTGACCGTGGAGCGACGCTGTTGGCCACGCTGAGTCTCGGCGTGGCGCTTGCCTGCTTTGCTCCAGATGATGGAACACGCCAGCCGTCGCTCAAACTCTGGATCACCGTGTGTGCGGTCACGAGCGCTAGTGGTATTGCCCTCTCGGTTTTTGGTCTCGTGTCCAAGAGTGGCAAACGTGCATTTCTCCTCGGCCTGTCTGCTGCAACCGGATTCGGCCTCGTGGCTGCGCTGACGAAACAGTTGGGTGACGTGGTGGTGAGCCATCCCGGCAACTTGGTCCAAACCTGGCAACTGTGGGCACTTGGCTTCGTTGGCGGAGCAGCATTTTTCGCCATGCAGCGTGCCTTTGAAGCGGGCTCGTTTGCCGCGAGTCAAAGTGCGCTGATCCTTGGCACGCCGGTACTTTCGATTGTCGTCGGTGGGGCACTGTTTGGTGTTTCAGCGACCGATGTTGTTTGGCGAGAGGTCTTGGGTTCTCTCGCCGCCCTGGTCGTCGCCATTGCCATTTCTGTTCTGCTTCGTTCGCCCATTCTTTCGGCTTCACATGACCCTTCGGCCACAAGGCTGACAGGAACAGGACTCCTTGCCCGCAGGAAAGCACAACGGCCCCGCCCGTAGGCGAGGCCGTTGTTTGAAACCGTGGTGTTGCTCTAGCGCTGCAGCGACTTCACTTCGCAGAACTCTTCGAGTCCAAAGGTGCCAAGCTCGCGGCCAATGCCGGACTGCTTGTAGCCACCAAAAGGAGCAACGAGGTTGAAGGCGCCACCATTGATTTCAACCTGTCCGGTGCGGATCTGACGAGCCACACGATTCGCTCGGTCTGCATCTGCTGACCACACGCCGCCGGCCAAGCCGTAGAGCGAGTCGTTGGCAATGGCGATGGCTTCTTCTTCGGTGTCGTAAGGGATGATGGAAAGCACAGGGCCGAAGATTTCTTCTTGAGCTATCGTCATCTGGTTGTTGACTTCAGAGAACACCGTTGGCGCCACGAAGTAGCCGCGCTCGTGTCCATCTGGGGTCTCGGTGCCTCCGGTGAGCAACTTGGCTCCTTCGTCGATGCCCTTTTGGATGTAGCCACGAACACGGTCACGCTGAGCCGCAGAGATGAGTGGTCCAATGCCGAACGTGCCTTCAGGTGCGTCACCAAAGGGGTCAATGGTCCGGAAGTTCTCAGCCGCTGCGGTAGCCAAGGCTTCTACTTCTGCAAGCTTTGCCCGTGGGACCACCATGCGGGTAAGGGCTGAGCA
>CANGPX010000062.1 GCA_947456095.1 Acidimicrobiaceae bacterium | reverse complement strand
TTGGGCTCAGCTGCCTACACCTGCACGACGGTTGCCCCGGTTGCTTGCACCGCCAATGCACAGGTCCCTGTCGCCATTGCTGGGGCGACTGCGGTCACCATGGCGAACGTTTCAGTCACCGCTTACGCCACCGCCACCTATGGCTCATCAACTGGCTTCAGCAATGTTGCTGGCTCTGCCAACGTGACCGTTGCAGGGTCGAGCCTGTCAGCAACGTTTACCTACCAAGACCAAAACAACTGGAACCTGGCCTTTGCTGGTCAAGTGAGTGTCAGCGGAGCGAACGTCTCGATTGCGGGTTACGTCCTCAACAAGGCCAGTGTGTTGTCGGGCACCGTCACCTTGTGGACTGGCACCTTGCTCACTGGTTCTGGTTACCTCTGCTCCGCCACTGCCTGCGCCGCTACCACCACCACCTCAACTACCGCCGCTTTGCCAACGGTTGGATCAGTTGTGACCATGGCTGGTGTCTCGGTCTTGGCCTTCGCCACGGCCACCTACAGCTCAACAACGGGCTTCAGCAATGTTGCTGGTAATGCCACGATCACTGTTGCTGGGGCATCGGTGAATGCGAGTTTTGCCTACGCGGATGCCTCGAACTGGAGTCTCACGGTTTCTGGTGCTTCAATCAACATTCAGTCGGCGTCCATGACTCTTACTGGCACCGTGACCAGTTCAAAGGGCTCAATCTCGGGTTCGCTCACTGGAACGCTTGGCTCACAGAGTGCTCCGCTCAATCTTGGTGGTGGAGTGACCGTGTTTGGTTCGGCAAGTGCGAGTTACTCGTCGACTTCTGGCTTTGGGCACTTCACGGCGACGCTGACCTTAAACCTCGGTTCGAGCATGTCGATTTCAGTGAGTTTTGACTACACCGATTCGAAGAACTGGACACTCACTGGAAATGGATCAGCCATCTCGATGGGCAGTATTGGTTCGCTGATGATTTCAGGCTCCCTGAAAGATGTTGCCGGTGCAGTGAGCGGGACTTTTACCTTGAACACCGGTACGACGACGACTCCGTCGGCGCTCAGCCTTGGCGGCGGAGTTTCTCTGACTGGGTCAGTCTCGTTTAGTTACTTGGCATCGACCTCAACGCCAAGTTTTGCCGGAACAATGTCGTTGGCCTTTAACGACGTGATGACGTTGGCAGTGAGCTTCTCCTACACCGACTCCAAGAACTGGTCCTTGGCCGTTGCCGCTCAGGTATCACAATCCGTCACGATTGTGCCTGGGTTTGCCATTCCTCTGTCATCGTTCTCTGGCAATGTTGCCTCGGTCAACGGAGCTCTCACCTGGTCGGTCAAAGCATCGATTTCATCAGTAACTCTGGTGAAGGACACCTTGGTTCTGAAATCAGTTGCACTCTCAGTCGGTACAACGTGTCCCGCTGTGGCGAATGTGACGCTCTGCAGCGGTACGCCATCTGGTGCGATGTATGTTGCGCTCTCTGGTTCAGTAGAGATCACGATTCCGACCCTTGGCAAGCAATCCATCACCTTCGGTGCCTCTTACGGAATCCAGACGCATTCGTTTGACCTTGTCGCAACCATGAGTGACATCACGATTGCTGGATTTGCCAAGATTTCGAGTCCGAAACTCCGAATTGCCTACAACGACCCAGCATTTGCAGCCATTGGTAATGGTGTCAGCCTTGGTACGAGCGGAGGTGGCCTCGCTGGGACTTCAGGTGGCTCGTTCGCCATTGTCGCTACTGGCTCAGTGTCTTTGACGCTCCTTCCAGGATCTTCTGCTTCGGTCAATGTTGCCCTCACCTACCTCAATGGAAGCTTCGCCGTAGTGGCGACCTTCCCAGATGGTGGACTTTCACTTGGAGTTCCGGGAGCATCGTTGAACACGCTTGCCTTTACCGGCATAGCTTCTACGGTTTCACTCAACGGTCTTTCGGTTCAGGTCCCAGCAAATACCTTGATGCTCGGTGGTTCGTACACCATGCCGAGTTGGATCACCCAGGAAATTGGACTGAAGACCAGTCCTTCAGTCGGGCTCTATGCCACGTTCACCTCCCCGACTGTTTGGTCAGTGAGTGCGGTCTTCAACGAGTCAATGAAGCTCCCTTCCATTGGTGGCTACAGCTTCACCTTCGGCAACATGACCATCACGGCGGCTCAAGGCATTACCGGCTTTGTCGTGTCATTCACTGAGAACGGGTTCCTGAATATCCCTGGTGGGGGCGGCCAAACTGCTCAGTCGATTCCAATCTCAATGAGTGCAAGTCTTGGATCGCAAAGTGGTCAGCAGACGATCACGATTGCGTTGTCAGCAGGAACGATTGGTGGAGCACCGATCTGGTCGAACGCCATGGGCGTGCCTGGGTTGAACCTCAACTCAATCTCCGTGCAGATCGGCATCACCGTTGGGCTTCCAATCCCACTTCCTTCCCTCGGATTTGCCGCTACTGGATCCTTGCCAACGAGTCTCTTGCAGCAAATGGGTATGAGTGATGTCTCGAGCGTCCCCGTGACGGTTGGCGTCAATATCAGCGCCGCTACGCCATGTATCGACGTGTCAATTGGTACCCCAGGTGGCAAGAAGTTCATCAACCTCGGCGGAATTATTTCAGCCTCGTATGCGCACTTTGACATCGCTCCCGCTGGATGCACCATTGGTGCTGTTGGCAGTCCTGGCGCCCTTGTGGTCCCAGCAGGTCTCTCCGTGGCCTTCGATGGCACCTTCTATGGGGTTGCGATCAAGGTTGCTGCGACCCTGACGGCGAGTCCGTTCTCCTTCACCGCAACTGTTGCGGTATCAGGATTCTCCATTGGTAGTTTCTCGGTGGACGACACGCTGTTGAACATCTCACTGACAAGTTCAAGTTCGCTGATCTCGTTCTCGGGTGGCATTACCTTGATGCCTGGCTCGCAGGTGAAATTGGCTGGGTCGTTTAACTCCAATGGCGCGTTCTCGTTCACCGGGGTGATTGGGCTCAACCTCGCAGGCTTCAACTTCAATGTCAATGTCACCGCATCTGAAGAAGCAGGAGGGAAGAATCCCTCAATTGATTGCTCGTCAAGTTTGGTGACCTCTGGGCTCAATCTGCAAATGGCCGGACATTTCAAGGGCTATAGCGACCTCGCACTCAGTGGCTCGGCAAACTTCAGTCCAGGTGGGTTTAGCCTTGGCAACTTGCAATTCAGTTTGATTGTGAACTCTTCACAACAATCCTTCACCGCTTCGGGAGCGATGAACCTTGGTGGGATTATGAAGGGGAGTGTGAGCGTCACCCTTGAGCAACAGAACTACAAGCCAGCGTTCTATGTCTCTGCATCGGCGAGTTTCAACCTTGGTGTGGCAAGTGGAACTGGAACCATCATCGCAACGAACTGCTCTGAAACGAACTGCGATGACCGGGTAGTGAGCACCACGACGTACAGCTCGTCTCAGAAGAAATATGTGACAACGTCTACGACCTACCCCAATACCGTTGGCGATTTTGGGGCAAAGCTCTCTGGCAATCTGAGTTGGGGGAACTACAGCTTCTCGATCAATACTTCCTTTAACTCCTCATGGGGCTTCAACGTCCACGTTGCCAAATGGGTTGATGTGAGTACTGGAGCGGTGAACTTCGGTCCACTCGAGTGGCAAGCACACTTCACTGGTGGCATTGATCTCACGATCTCGAGTGCAGCTCCATATGTGTCGGTGGCTGCGAACTTCGAGGCAGATCTCGAGTCTCGCTACTGGGAAGTCAGCACCTCGTGCCACTGGGGTGGTTGGCACCACACCCGCTTGAGCTGCAAGACCAATGTGGGATGGAGCGACTGGGACAGTTGGGGTTCTGCATCGGTTTCGGTCAGCAGCAGCGGCCGAATGCACGTTGATATTGGCGAAGTGGAGTTCACGGTCAATGCTTAAAGTCGCGAAGATGCAGCAGTGGTTGAACCAGACGCCAAGATTTCAGCCAAAGGCTGCCACCACGAGCAAGCACGGCCGTGGCACAACTCTGCGGCACCGGTTTGCTCCAGCGGTGACCGCTCTCGTTGCGGCAACAGGAGTGTTACTTCCTGCTGGGCAAGCAAGTGCTGTGGTGACGCAAAGCCCCGTTGTCTACAACGATGCTTCGTATCATTTCTCCTATCCACAGTTTGAGACGATTTCGGCGGGGAAACTGTGGGTGACCAATGCCGATAACTCTGTTGTTGAAATCAACCCCATTGATGGGAGCCTCGAGAAGCGATTCACAGATCCCGCATTGGGCCTCAATCAACCAGGAGCGATTGGCGTAAGTGGCGACACGGTCATGGTTGCCAATACTGGCGACAATTCAGTGACAATGTTTAGTGCGAGTTCTGGAAGTTTGCTCTCGAAGCTCTCTGATGCGAGTTACGGATTCGATCAGCCAAGCGCGATCGCAGTATCGGCAAATGTGGCCTTTGTTGCTAATGCCGGTGTCTCGAACACGGTGACGATGTTCAATGCAACCTCTGGCGCACTCCTCGCGGTGTTATCTGACAGTAGCTATGGCTTCAACCAACCACAGGCCCTTGCGATTTCTGGCAACACGCTCTACGTCGCCAATGCAGGGTCTTCAACGGTGACGAAGGTCAATGCAACCTCCGGCGCAGTCATTGGAGTGTTGTCGAGCGCGTCGTATCACTTTGATGGACCAGGAGCATTTGCGGTTGGAAGCGGAGTGCTCTACGTCTTGAATGCTGGATCGATCACTGAGATATCCACCAGCACCGACGCGGTGGTGCAAGTAATCTCGCTGTCCTCAGATGGTGTGAACTTCCCAACAGCGATTTCGCTTTCTGGCGGTCGACTCTTCCTCCCCTATGGGACCCTCGATAGCGTCACCGTCCTCAACGCCACCACGGGGGCGCTGATCTCGACCCTTTCTGGTACGAGTTATGGCTTCAACTCACCCTTTGGTGCAGTGAGCGATGGCAACCAGATTTGGGTTACCAATGTCGATGGCAATGCCCTGACGGAGTTCCCGGTGAACGCATCTGCGACCTTGACCTCTCCAGGTGCGCCAACTGGGCTTACCGCGTCGGTTCTGTCGGGAACGTCGCTGAGTTTCTCGTGGAGCGCCCCAGCCGCCAATGGTGGTGCGGCAATTTCGAGTTACACCGTGAGACTCACGAGTGGTGCGACCTGTACGACCACGAGCAATACCGCTGCGCAGAGCAAGCACAGCTGTTCCATTTCGACGCTGACTACGGGAACGGCCTACACCGCCTCGGTGACAGCACGGACAGTGTTTGGCCCGAGTGCGGCTTCGCCGACTACCTCGGCAACCCCAGCGTCAGTGCCGAATGCGCCAACAGGGGTTAGCGCCACTCCAAGCGACGGTGGGGCAACGATTGCTTGGTCGGCACCATCAGCAAATGGCTCGGCCATTACGACCTATGAAGTCAGCGACGGATTTGGCCATGGTTGTTCAGTCAGCGCTCCAACGCGGTCATGTCTTGTTTCGGGGCTCGTCAATGCCAGCACTTACCTGTTTTCGGTCACCGCAACGAATGGCATTGGGCCTTCAGTAGCGTCAGCGTCAGTGTCGGTCGTGCCCGCTGGTGTCCCTGATGCACCAACAGAAGTAACGGTAAGCGAAGGCGACGGCACAGTTCTGGTTGCTTGGGTCTCACCTGCTGACCACGGATCGGCACTCGTGTCATTCACGGCAACGATCGTTGGAAAGACCAACCTGAAGTGCACTGCACTCGTGGCGTCGCTTGCTCCAAATAGCTGCGGCATCTCTGGTCTCACCAATGGCACGAGCTATCAAGTAACGGTCACCGCAAGTAACGGTATTGGCCAAGGAGCAGTATCTGCTGCTTCGGCAACCTTCACCCCACTTGGCGTTCCAAGTGCCCCGTTGACCCTTGAGGTTCAACCCGGAGTGAACAGCGCAACGGTGACCTGGAACACTCCAGCGTCAAATGGTGGCGCTCCCATTACAAAGTATCTCGTGACCTCGGGAGGTGGTTTCCTTTGCGACGTGATGGTGGGGGAACCACTCTCGTGCATCATGAGTGGCCTTCTTGAGGGAGTGAGTTACCCAGTGAGCGTGGTCGCGGTAAACAACGCAGGATCAAGCATTGCTGCAACGGTGTCGTTCCAGTTGGCAACTGTTCCAGGTGTACCGACCTCAGTCCGCGCAGTCAGCGGCGACAGCTCAGCCGTGATTTCGTGGGTAGGGCCAACCAATGATGGTGGGGCACCAATCCTTGGCTATGACGTGAGCGACGGGCTCGGACACAGTTGCAGCACGAACTCCAATGCAGTACTCACCTGTACGGTGTCAGGCCTCTCCAATGGTGTTGCGACGACGCTCACCGTCCGGGCGAGAAATGCCATTGGAGACAGTGCTCCGGGATCGGTGATCGTTACTCCAGCGGCTGCGCCAAGAGCCCCGACCTCAGTGGTTGGAACCCCAGCTCTTGGATCGCTTGTGGTGACGTGGAATGCATCCCAAGCAAATGGTTCGCCAGTGACGGGTTACATCGCAACGGCTCAACCTGGTGGACGGGTGTGTACCACTGCGGAGGTCGTGTGCACCATCACTGGGCTTACTCGTGGAACGAATTACACCGTGACGGTGCGAGGAACGAACGCGGTGGGCACCAGCTTGGCATCGGTTGCATCGCAAGCAGCAACTCCGCTCAGCCTCCCAGGTGTGCCAACAGCCATCTCGGCGGTGCTTGGCCGTGATGCCGTCACGCTGTCATGGTCAAGTCCCATTGATACTGGCGGGCTTGACATCACGAGTTATCGAGCGTCGGTTGGGTCACAAAGCTGCAGTCCAGCTGAGGCAACTGTTCGTTCCTGCACAATTTCTGGCCTGACGCCTGGGACTCGCTACAGCGCACTCGTGACGGCGACCACCGACCTTGGAAGAGGTGCTGCAGCGTCGAAAGCGTTCACGAGTCTCACGCTCCCGGGAGCGGTGAGCGGGCTTGTGGCAACTGGTGGTTTCAATTCCATGGCGTTGTCATGGACCGCTCCGACAACCCTCGGAGGCGCAACGCTTCTTGGCTACGTGGTTCGAGACGGAAATGGCCACGGCTGTGACTTGGTCAGCCCTCCAGCAACCTCATGTTCAGTTGGTGGACTCATCAACGGCAATCGCTACACCTTTACTGTGGTCGCTACCACCATTGAAGGCAGTGGACCTTCCTCGTCAGTGACGGCAAAGGCCGGTGCGTTCCCTAGTCCACCAAGTGCAGTGACCGCAACGGCGACCACCTCGGCGATTGTGGTCTCGTGGACGCCAGGAGCGACTGGCGGCTTGCCAATTTTGAACTACACCGTTACCGCTCAGCCGGGTGGCCAAACCTGGACAACCACAGCGCCTTCGTACACGGCCGCTTCGCTTGTTGGCAAAGTTTCCTATCGCTTTAGCGTCACACAGACGACCATTGTTGGCACTTCGCTTGTCTCGAATACTTCGGCTGCAGTGGTGATGCCATCGAGTCGTTTGGAGTTAACGATTTCGCACTTCCCAAGTGGACAGGCCACACTGTCGGCATCGATGAAGGCGAAGCTCAAAACCCTTGCTCAAACCATTGTGCAAAAGGGAGACCGAGCCATTTCAATCGTTGGCTATGCCTGCAACGAAAGTGCGCCTGGTGCAAGTTATCAGGTGAGTTTGTCTCGAGCCAAGGTGGTTGCCGCTGTACTGGCTGCAGAATTCAAGGTTCTTCATTTCACGGGTTACACCATCAAGACTCGTGGAGCGGGAAGTGTCAACTTCATTGCACCAATCACTACTGGAGCAGGACGATCGCTCAATCGACGGGTTCTCGTGAGCGCCGCCTAGCTCGTCGTTGGTTCTGGCTGAAAGCAGTCCTTGGCTTGGACGTCAGCACAAGCGACTTGAGACGTTGTCTTGAGCTTTCAGTGCCAATTCCGATTGGGTATTGGCACTGCAGTACGCGGTGTGTCGAAATGTTGCCTGAGGTGACTGTCTTTTCTCCGAACTCGGGCGAGCGTTTTGTTGCGACAAAGCGTGTTAGACCTGAGTTCTAGGCGAGGAGGTCACTTTGGTGACCGACAAATACGCAAGAAATATTTTCGAAGTTGTGAAGTCGCCCAGCGCGATGATCTTTGGCCGAACTGGCAACAAGGCCGGCTGGAAGCCCGAACTTGGTCGCGCAGAGTTCTCGGTCAACCGTGCACTTTCCCACTGCCAACACCATTTTCTGTTCCTTCACGTTGTTTGAGGTCGAGAACGGTTGCTACCTCGCTCGCTGCTGAGCGATGAAGAACATCTTCCTCTCATCTTGAGGGGAGACGGAGTACAGCTAGGGAAAGGAGGCGCCATGGGCGCCAAGGGAGACAAGTTAATGGGTCAGGGTAAAGAGGCAATGGGCACTGCCATTGGTGACAAAGACCTCGAAGCCGAAGGTAAGCATGATCGCAAAGTCGGCGAGGCTGAAGGCAAAGTTGAAAAGGCCGAGGGCAAGGCGAACGAGGTGATCGAAAAGGTGAAAGGCGAGGTTGGAAAGCTCGCCGACAAGATCAAAGACACCTTGCACAACCAGTAAATCCAGAAATTCACGATGCGCCGCATCTCCAAGCAGGAATTGGTGACCTCTCATCGTCTGCCCTTGTTCCATCGCCTTTTGCTCTCGCCTCGCACCAGGTAGCGAGGATGACGCCAGACGGTGCGAGTGGGCGAAGCGAGTTGATGGAAGCCTCATCACCAAGCCATAGGTGTGCTCGAGATCGCGCGAGGAGCTCCAGCTGCTCGGCGGCCAAGAGCCGGGCATTGATCATGACGCTCGTCACGTGTGCTTTGGAGCCGGCGTAGAACTGGCTCACCATCTCAGGTCAGTTCTCCGAGATGATGGCCACTCGGCCACCTGGGTCGACCATGGAATTCGTGAAGGTCGCTCGCTCTGTTACATCCGCCTCAAGTTGAGCGAAGGTGAACTGTGCGTCTCCGTCGATGAGGGCTGTGCCGTTTGGAAATCAAGCAACAGCTCAGTCAAACAGTTCTGCGAGGGTTTGTGGGAGACCTTCGTCCATGCCGAGCGAGTGGCTACCGGGCTCCAAGTGCTGAGAAGGGTGTGCCCCAGTAAGTCGTTGGCCAGAAACTCGGACCATCGCTGAGCTTCCCAACGTCGCCAAAGGCATCCATCTTTACGAAGGTGCAGGCCTGGAGGAGCTCGGGGCCAACTTCGGTGAACACCGCCCCTCTTGCGTGGGCAAGGACGGCTGCGACATCTCTGTACGCCTCAACGAGTCGGGCAGTTGAGGTCTCTTCGTCCAAGTACCAGTTGTACATGAGTGTCCCGGGTTCGGTGTTACTGATCTCAACGCACTTCGCCACGAGGTCTTTGAACCGGGAGATGTCGCTCACGGAGATCTCGAGAACGAAGCGAATCGTCGTGTCGGTGGTCATGGCCAACCTCTCCTGTCGGTGTCGCGTCAGCCTACTTTGCCGCCTTTGCGATGAGCTCCCTCAGTCGGGCAACGCGTGGATGCATCGTTGGCCCTCGTAGCGATACCAGTTCTTGACTGATGAGCGTGAGATCGAGTTTCGTGCCAGCTAAGAGCATCGACTCGATGTCGACCCAATCCTTTCCTCGGTTGAACGCCATCTTGAACACCACCAGATCATCTGGAGAAATCACGGGGATGCTCCTGCGAGTTGGCCCAAAGGTGAACGTTGCGAGGCGACAACGGCTGAGTACGCGGTCGTGGTAGGTGTCGAAACTGAAGAACAGATCGACTTGGTCGAGTCCGCGTACGACTCGTAATCCAGCCGCTGGGAGGGCATCTTCGAGGCTACCGTCGAGATCAAAACCTATTTTGGTGAGTTCCCGAAGCATTGCTGTTGCCTCGGTGAACGGTGTCGCTACGTTGACATCGACGTCGTTTGTTCCGCGAGGGTCTGCGTAGTTTCCCAGTGCAATCGCTCCACCGAAGCCATGAGGAATCTCGAGACCGGTGAGCAGGTCATGAACCTCGATGAGGCAATCGAGGATCACTTCGGTCCACGCTCGTAAACCAGGCCAGTGAGGACTCGTTCAATGACCGCTGCGCGCACGAGTGGTGGCGTGTCCACCGTGAGACCGCGTTGCTCTGAGGTCGGGTCATCTGCGGTGCGCTCGGGCCACTTTTCACATGGCGTCCAACCGCCTCTGGCCAGCGGCACGTGGATGTCCTGGCTCGCTTCATCGACGGTGAAGCGATAACCACAGGCGTTCACCAACTTGTTCACCATGTCAAAAGAGGGCATCTGACGGTCGTTCTCGTACGCGGAAAGGTTCGCTTGAGCGATACCCACGATTTCACTGAGCTGTCGCTGCGTCAGGTTCTGTGACCGACGAAGAGATCGAAGGAAAGCACCGTACATGGTGAGAGCGTAACATATTGAATTCAATATTATTCTCACAGAAGCCGTAGTCTGAAGCTCAGACGTCTTGTCTGTATTGGACAAAACCAAGTTCCTCGAAGCGATCATGGCTTCGTCAAGGGCTCATGCAATCAATGGCTACTTCGGTTGAATTCTCGGGTCGAGAGCACTCAACTCTTCTTGGTTCTCAGAGAGGAACTGCCGGAACCGCCGAATCAGGGCAATGCCGAGCACGAGATCTTCGGTTGGGAAGGCTTGTTCGTCAGCAAGGTCACCAGCACGGCGGTCGTGGGCATCGCCAAACAAGATGAAGCAGGGGTGACAGCACTGCTTGGCGCTGGCCTCATGCTTCGACTTCGCCATCAGTTGACCCCTGGTGAAGATGACATCGTAGATTCGGTCAGCTAGGCAAACCACTCAAGCCGAAGTGAGTCAAATTATCTGATCTGATAATCTTTTCCTGTGGATGCTGGTTCGATCATCAAGATGCTCAAGCGCCGCACTGGGCTCACAGCCAAGGAGTTAGCGGTGCGAGCGGGTACCTCAGCGTCAACACTGAGCGCCTACGAGCGCGGTCTCGTCGTCCCGAGTGTCGCGACCTTGGACCGAATCATTCGAGCAAGTGGACTGGTGGCGACACTCGAGTTCCTCGAGGCCCCGAGTTCCTTCGAACCACGCAACAGGATTGAAGAACTCCTCGCCTTTGTTGACGGCGTGCCGTCAACTCGGAGCAGGTCGCTCATCGCTCCCATCTGGCCGAAGGAACCCGTCGGGTGACGACGTTCACTGAAGCGATCTTGCTCGTGGACCACCGACTCCGTGCGGCAAAAATTCCCTTCGCGTTTGGTGGGGCACTTGCCCTCATGTTCTGCACCGGTGAGCCGCGAACAACAGCTGACCTCGATGTGAACGTGTTTCTCCCAACAAGTGAAGTTGACGCAGTCCTTCGGGCTCTCGAGCCAGACGTCTCGTATGACCGAGCAGCGCGACAGGCGCTTCAGGAAGATGGGCAAGCGCGCCTGTGGATTGATCGGACTGCACTTGACCTCTTCTTCTCAACCTCGTCGTTTCACGAGACGATTTCGAGCCAAGTCGTCACCCACGAGCTGTGGGGAGCGCAATTGCCATTCCTCAGCTGTAGCGATCTCGCCGTCTTCAAAGCCTTCTTCAACCGACGGAAAGACTGGGCTGATCTCGAGGCCATGATTGATGCAGGGATGCTCGACACCGACGTGGTGGTTGAGACGCTTACTCACTACCTCGGAGACGACGAGCGAGTGTCATCGTTCGAAGCGTTGGTCGCTGAACTAATACCAGCGAAGGATGGCCTTCCAGGTTCACACAAGCACAGAGGTCGATCTGGAGCCTGAGCGGAGAATCGAACTCCGGACCTTCTCATTACGAGTGAGACGCTCTGCCGACTGAGCTACCCAGGCATACAGTGCCCACAAGCACCGCACCAGCAAATTGCTAGAGCCTCAGTCTAGAACCTCTCGTGAGGCTGAGCGACCTGAGCGAGTTGACTCACAAGAAACCTCCGCGTAGGCGTTTCATTGCCTCACGGGAAAACCTCCGCCAAGTAGATCCGTTTGGCTGTGTTGGTTGGCGGCACCTAAGCCAG